>DASTSJ010000049.1:0-4048 GCA_035760765.1 Edaphobacter sp.
AACTCCCATTTTGGCTTCCTCCGTTCGCCCGTATCCTGCCACTCGTAGATGGCATCGCCGGGAACGATGGCGCGGTGGTTCTGGAAGGCATCGGCCCAGAACCGGGAACGCTCAATGCCTTCGGAACGCGCATTGAAGAGCAGTCGATCCGGTAGCTTGAACGCCCAGCGCATGAGTTCCATCTGGCGTTCGCCGGCGTGATTGGTGTAGATGACCGGCTGCATGGATTGCGGCCGCAGATCATCTCCTTGCTCGTACGGAAGATCGTCCAAGCCGACCTCGACATGAAAGACTTCGGCGATCCGTTGCTTATCGGATTTTCGCTTGTAGCGTCCGCACATCGTTCCCTGCTTCCAATAAAAATAACGTTTGTGCTCTCAATGGCTTAATGCACCGAATGCACAAAACGTGGGGCGCACCTGGTTGCCATTCCATAGCGGATAAGGCGAATATAAGGCGAATACCTGCGATGTCTTCCGCCGCCACAATCCGGGTCCAAATCGAGTCTGCGCTGGCCGCAAAAATCCCTTCTGCACTCACTCCACAACCCCGCATGGTGCGGCCACAGGCTCCTACAGGAATTGTAGAAGTGGACGAGTTGTTGGGTGGTGGCCTCCCCATCGGGGCAGTGACGGAGCTGGTCGGCGCAGAGTGTACCGGGCGCACATCGCTTGCGATGACATTTCTGGCGGGCATGACGGCGGCCAATCGCGTGTGCGCATGGGTCGATGCCTCGAACGCCTTCGATCCCGTTTCGGCTGCCGCAGTCGGCGTCGATCTAAAACGGCTGCTCTGGGTACGCTGTGCGGAACGAGAGGCGAAAGAACAAAATCCAGGACCAACGTTTTCGCTGCCCGCTCAATATCTGATACCGGCGAAGCCGAAAAAGGGACTGCATGGCGGTGGCTTCGGCCCGCATCCTCGTGAGGAAGTGCGCGGCCTCTCCGAGGCGATGCATGGTCTGTTCGTTTCCCGTTCTGCTCCACCGGAGTTACTACGGCAGAAGCCTCTTAGCTCATCGGCTCCGGCATCTCCCTCGGGAGAGAGGCTGCAACCGCGCCGCCATCGTGCGAAGCAGTACGACGCGATGGAGCGGGCACTGCGCTCGATGGATCTTCTGTTGCAAACCGGTGGCTTCAGCGCACTGGTGCTGGACTTGGCGAGCATCAGCCCGGAGAAGGTGTCCCGTATCGACCTCTCCACCTGGCACCGTTACCGTGTAGCGGCGGAGAAGATGCAAACCGTTCTTCTGCTCCTGACGCAGTATCCATGCGCCAAGAGTGGTTCTGAATTGCAGCTTCAGCTTTCCAGCGCCGATGTCCTGGAACCGCAGAGCACGGTCTTCTGCGGCATAGCCTCGCATCTGCATATCGCTCGTCAGCGCTTTGCACCGATGGTCACGAACGTTGTTCCCATGCGCAAGCCGGTACAGCGTGTGCAGGCTGCATCGTGGCAGAACCGCATGGCCTGGGCAGGTGCGCGATGAAGATGCAGGAACTGTATGCCTGCGTGCTGGTGCGGGAGTTTCCCGCACAGGCCATCGTGCGGCTGCGACCGGAGTTCCGAGAGCAAGCCTTCGTGATCCTCGAAGGAGAACCTCCGCTCGAAACCGTGTTGTCGCTGAACACACGCGCGCGGTTGATGGGACTGCGGCGCGGCATGACGAAGGTGGAAGTGGACACCTTCGAGAACGTGTCCTGTATTCCCCGCTCTGCTGCATCGGAGCACTCGGCCCGGCTGGCCCTCATGGAGTGCGCTTCGATCTTTTCACCTCGCGTGGAGGTGCGTGACGAAGGCATCGCCTATCTATGCTGTCTCGATATCGCCGGAACGGAGGCTCTGTTTGGTCCGCCTGCACAGCTTGCGAAGAGTCTCCGGTCACACTGCGCTCTGCTTGGCATCTCCGCGCAGGTGGTGGTGAGTGCAAATCTGCACACGGCGATCCTGGTTGCCAAAGCTCTTCCTGCCAGCCTGGGTACATCCGTCGTTGCGGTTGGAGAAGAGACACAGGCCCTGGCGCCACTGTCACTCTCGGTACTGGAACTGCCGGAGGCTCAGGCACAGACGTTTTCTCTATGGGGCATTCGCACGCTTGGGATGTTGGCGGCGTTGCCATCGTCGCAGCTCGTTGCGCGTATTGGCCAGGAGGGTAAGCGGCTGCAGCAGTTGGCAACGGGAACATTGCCACATCTTTTTCAGCCGGTAGACGCGCCTTTTGTTCTGGAAGAGAGCGTTGACATTGAACACCCCCTCGACAATCTCGAATCGCTGCTCTTTGGGATTGCGGTCATGCTCGATCACCTGATTGCAAGGGCGTCGCTCCGGGTATACGCTCTGGCGTCGGTTGCGGTGGAACTGAGTCTCGAAGGAGGCGGTGTGCATCGGCGCAAAGTCTCTCCGCGTGTTCCAACCAACGACAAGCACCTCTGGCTGAAGCTGCTGCGCCTTGATCTGGAAGCGCATTCGGCCCCCGCAGCCATCGTTGGCGTCCGCGTCCACGCCGACCCGGGCAGCACCAGCAAGGTGCAGCTTGGGCTTTTCTCTCCGCAACTTCCGGAATTAGGACGGCTGGACCTTACGCTGGCCCGGATCGCAGCCATCGTCGGCGAAGAGAATGTCGGCGCGGCGGCACTGGATGACACGCATTCCGATGCCGGCTTTCACCTGGAAGCCTTCACCGTAACTTCCACGAGTACAGATGCTTCGAAGCCGCGCGTTTCGCGCGGATGTCTGCGGCGGTTCGATCCTCCCGCTCCAGCCCTTATCGAAACACACCGTGGACGACCTGCATCCCTGCGTTTTCATGGCCGCCAGTATCAGGTCTCGCACACCTACGGTCCGTGGCTGCTCGGTGGCGAATGGTGGAGCGAACGCCTCTGGGGGCAGGAACAGTGGGACCTGGTTACGAGAGATGAACAGGGCGGTTTGTTGTTCTGCTCTGTCCTGCGCGACTTCGTACAGCAACGCTGGGTTGTGGCAGGTCTCTATGACTAGCCGCTATGTGGAGCTTCATGCTGCAAGCGCGTTCTCTTTCCTGGAGGGCGGCTCTTCGCCGGAGGCGATGGCAAAGCGTGCATTCGAGCTGGAGATGCCGGCGATGGCTCTGCTTGACCGCAACGGCTTTTATGGATCGGCGCGCTTTCACAAGATCGCAAGCGAGAACGGCGTGCGAGCGCACATCGGTGCAGAGGTATCCATCGCCAGCTTCGGGCCGCGGATGACGCCTCCCACATGGCTTCCGCACCAACACGCTGCGGAACCAACGCGATTACCGTTGCTGTGTGTGTCCCGCGAGGGCTATCAGAACCTTTGCCAGCTCATCACCCGCTACAAAATGCGCGAGCGCAGCAAGCAGGAAGGCGCGGCACGCGAAGAGGAGCTTGCGGAGCATACGAAAGGGCTCGCCTGCCTCACGGGCGGGGATGAAGGTCCGCTGGCTGCCGCGCTGGCTCGCGGTGGAGAAGAGGAAGGGCGTGCCGTCGTTGGGCGACTCACGCGCCTCTTCGGACGGGAGAACGTGTATGTCGAAGTCCAGCGGCATCGCGAACGTGAGGAGGAATGGCGCAACCAGGCCGCGATTCGTATTGCGCAGTCGTTGAAGCTGCCAGTGCTGGCAACCAATGGCGTGCGCTATGCCACCCGCTATGACCGCGAGATTCTGGACCTGTTTACCGCCATTCGCCATCACACGGAACTTGACCGTGCAGGTCGATTGCTCTCCATCAACAATCAACGCCACCTCCGCGAAGCGAAGAAGATGGCCGCGCTCTTCCGCGACGTCCGTGGAGCCGTGGAGAACACGGTGGAGCTATCGTCGCGCCTGATGTTTCAACTCTCCGATCTTGGCTATGAGTTTCCCCGTTATCCCGTTCCGGACGGCGAAACCATGGACAGCTTTCTTCGCAAGCGTGTGGAGGAAGGCGTTGTGCGGCGCTACGGACCAAAGCGCAACGCAATCCTGCTGGAGAAAGCAAAGAAGCAGGTAGATCACGAACTGAAGCTCATTGCCAAGCTGGGATTCGCAGGCTACTTCCTGATCGTGTGGGAT
>DASTSJ010000050.1:0-5398 GCA_035760765.1 Edaphobacter sp.
GACCAAGCGCGGCGAAGAAGGTTCCGTTGACAACCAGCGCCCAGGTCCCGAGCGGAAGAATCAGGGCGAGAAGCCAGGCATTCCCTAAGACATGCAGGTTGAAGAAGATAACGAAGATGGGGCCCAGGACGGCCTCGACTACCAGCACGAAGATCATGTTCGCGAGTGCCTTGCCGACGAAAAAGGCCGATGCGGGCGAAGGCGCCATGCGCTGGGCTTCGAGAACCTGATTGCGCTGTTCGCGTGCCCAGGACTGATTGAGTGTGGTCATCGAGGCGAAGAGGAGACCGACCCATAGCAGGCCTCCGGCGATCTGACGCGCAACGGTCGGGTAGGCGGCAGGATCGAAGGCGATGGAGAAGACGACCACCATCAGGAGCACGAAAAAAAGCATGCCGTTGATGGAGTCGCGCGAGCGCCACTCGAGCCGGAGATCCTTCCGGAGGTGCGTCAGGACAAAGGTGAGATACCTCAACGCGCGTCTCCCGCTGGGGCTTTGGTCAGGTCGGCGAGAGTGGCTTGCGATGCCCGGAGATAGTCGGCGGGAGAGAGGATCACCTGCAGGCCGCGTTGCCCGGCGGAGACGCTGATCACATCGAACAGCTCGATCGTCTCGTCAGCATAGGCGGGAAAGGGCTTCTTCGCCCCCATGACGGTTACGCCCCCGCGGATGTATCCGGTCAGCGGTTCCACGTCTTTGAGCGATGCGAGTTCGGCTTTTTTTGCTCCGGCTGCGTGAGCGAGCTTCTTTAGATCGAGTTCGGCGTCGCCGGGGATGACGGCGAATAGATGCTCACCAGTGTTGGTGTGCGATAGCAGCGTCTTGAAGACCTGTTCGGGGGGCAGGCCGATCTTGCGGGCGACGGAGATCGCGGTAAGATCCTGGGGGTCTACCTCGTACGCGCGAAGCTCGTAGGAGATTCCGAGCGAATCCAGGAGGCGAGCGGCGTTGGTCTTGGCGGGTGCGGCTGGCTTCATCCCTGGGTTCCGGTAGCGAGATCGATGGCCTGCCCGTGGCGCATGGTGAGGGTGCGGTCGGCGAGCGGAGCAGCAAGCGAGGCCTGGTGCGTAGTGAGGATGAGGGTGCGGGCGCCACCTCCGGCGACCGGCCACGTGCGGAAGTCGGCAAGCAACTCTACCAGGTGGGCGGCACTGGATACGTCTAGGTTCGAGAAGGGCTCGTCGAGCAGCAGAAGCTCGGGGTCGGTCTGCAGGACACGGGCGAGGGAGGCTCGCTGACGCATCCCCTGGGAGTACTGTCCAACCGGGCGGCTTAGCGCAGGATCGAGGCCAACGGCGCGAAGAGCCATCTCAGGTGAACCGACGCAGGCGCAGCTCTCGCCGCGATGAAGAGTGGCAAAGTAGGTGAGGTTCTCCATAGCGGTCAGCTCGTCGTAGAGCATCGTGGAGTGGCTCATGTAGGCGATTCGGTGGCGATGCTGATGGGGCGAGCCCCCGAAGGTTGTGACCTTGCCCCGGCTGGGTGAGATCAGCCCGGCGACGACGCGCAGCAGTGTAGATTTGCCGGCGCCGTTTTCTCCCAGAATGACAGTGGAGGAACCTGCAGGGAAGCTCACAGAGACGTTACGCATAGCGGCGAAGGTGCCGTAGATCTTCGAGACGGACTCGAGCGAGGCTGCTGCAGCGGTGCCGGCAGATGACTCAGCACGAATTGGGGCAGCAGTCGGCATGCGGGGCGTGTCGCCTCTGTAGCGAGTATAGAGCGGACGATCAGAAGAAAATCTTAGTGGGCAACAGGCATTGCGGTCGCTGTGTTCACCGGCTTCTGGTTGGCAGCCGGTGCGTACTTGGAAGCGCACTTGGCCTGAAGCTGGGTTGCATGAAAGACACCATCGTGCCCGTAGGTTCCCACTGCCAGCGCCTGCGAGTCATCCTTGAAGGTGTCCGGCGGCGGCTCCGAGCCGGTGTAGACGACGCGTAGCGCCTTTCCCTGCTCCAGGAGATCGAAGGTTGCGTTTGTACCGGAGCGATGGATACTGCCGGGAGCCACGTTGCCAGCGACACGCAGGTGGCGTGTATAGGCCTTATTGCCCATTCCCTGAAGCTCGCTGATCGTGACGTAGTAGCTCTTATTGTCGCGAACGCCGGTAAAAGCTAGATAAGCGACCGTACCCAGGATGAGAACGGTGGCGATGATGATCTTCAGCGGGCTCTTCTGGTCGGGATTCGGCATGGCTGTGTCTCTCCTATCAATTATAGAGACTCTGGTGGCCGGCAAACGGAAGAATGGAGTTTTGTAGCCTTACTTCGAAAAAAAATGCCGGCAGGAAGGGACCCTGCCGGCTCTCTTTTCCAAACCGCCTTGCACTTCAGGCAGCGGCCTGAAGATTGACGCCATCGGAGATGGAGCTGAGCAGAACGTCGGCCTGCTTCTCCTCGCTCAGGATCGAGTCGAGAACGCGAGCGTCCTCTTTCAGACCGAGAATGTTGGCCCAGGTCCGGAGGGTTCCGTATACGGCGATCTCGTGATGTTCGACCTGCTGTGCGGACGCGATGAGGGTGATGTCGCGGATGCTGGTATCGGAGGCATCCTTGATGCTGTCCTCTGCTTCGGTGACCAGCCCGCTGATAGCCTTGCAGGTCATGGTGTCAGCGTCGCCGGTGGCATTGCGCAGAAGCCCTTCGACCTTGGCGACATGACCTTCGGTCTGGCGAAGGTGATC
Source organism: Edaphobacter sp. (assembly GCA_035760765.1). GTDB lineage: Bacteria > Acidobacteriota > Terriglobia > Terriglobales > Acidobacteriaceae > Edaphobacter. Next base: position 2,685 of record DASTSJ010000050.1, read on the forward strand.
GCGGAATGCGGTCGCGAGTTGCGGATCCGTTGACTTGTCGATCATCTTTGGAAGAGCATCGGTGATCTTCTGCTCCATATCCAGAGCCTTCTTCAGATTGGAGATGTAGAGCGTGCGTAGATCTTCAATGTTGGCTGAGAAAATCTTCATGGTGGAAAGCTCCTTTTCTTTTCGCCGTAGCAAGCGCGAACGCCGAAACAGGCGTCTTCAGGTTGAAATGAGGTTTTCCGTGGTGAGACGGCAACGTGCGCCGGAGTAATCACGGGTCGTGCGCGTTCTGTGTGGTTTGGATGCGAGCAGGCGGCGGAGGTTGGCCGCATGGTGCAGTGCGGAAGAGCGATATACTCGGATACGTCAGTATCAAGCGCGGTGACTGGTGGAAAGAGGTTTCGTATGAGCACACATGGCAATCATCCTGCCGGCGAGAAGGTTCAGAACGGCAATGGATACAAGGTTCCGACGGGGCGTGCGGAATGGATCGTCAAGCGCAAGGCTGAGGCCGAGCGGACCGGCGACTGGAATATGTCGCAGATGCACTTCGCCCGCAAGGGTCTGATCACCGAAGAGATGGCCTTCGTGGCTGAGCGCGAGAAGGTTACTGCGGAGAAGATCCGCATCGAAGTGGCGAAGGGAACGATGATCATCCCGGCCAACATCAACCATGTTGAGCTGGAGCCGATGTGCATTGGTGTCGAATCGCTGTGCAAGATCAATGCGAATATCGGAAATTCGGCGCTCGTGTCGAACGTAGATGAAGAGCTTCGCAAGCTGCACACGGCGGTGCACTTTGGCGCCGATACGGTGATGGATCTTTCAACCGGTGGCGATATCCCGATGATTCGCGAAGCCATCCTGCGGCACAGCCCGGTGCCGATCGGCACGGTGCCCCTGTATGAGGCGCTGAGCCGGGTGAAGCGCGTTGAGGATCTGAATATCGATCTCTACCTTGAGGTCATCGAAGAGCAGGCGCAGCAGGGTGTGGACTACTTCACGATCCACGCGGGCGTGTTGATTCAATACATTCCCATGGTCTCGAAGCGCATTACCGGCATTGTGAGCCGTGGCGGCGCGATTATGGCGCAGTGGATGACGCATCACCACAAGCAGAACTTCCTGTATGAGAACTTCGATCGCATCACCAAGATCATGGCGAAGTACGACGTCAGCTACTCGCTGGGCGACGGGCTGCGGCCGGGGTGCGTTGCCGACGCCAGCGACGAGGCACAGTTTGCCGAGCTGAAGACGCTGGGTGAGCTGACGCGCAAGGCATGGGAGTCCGACGTGCAGGTCATGATTGAAGGTCCGGGCCATGTGCCGCTGGACAAGATTAAGGAACAGGTGGACAAAGAGGTTGAGTACTGCGACGGTGCTCCGTTCTATGTCCTGGGACCGCTGGTGACCGATATCGCTCCGGGCTACGACCACATCACGTCAGCCATCGGGGCGGCGATGATCGGCTGGCATGGCGCATCGATGCTCTGCTACGTCACGCCGAAGGAGCATCTGGGCCTGCCGAACGAAAAGGACGTCAAGGACGGCATCATCGCGTACAAAATTGCAGCGCACGCGGCGGACATCGCACGTCATCGTCCCGGCGCACGCGACCGTGACGATGCGATCTCGCACGCGCGCTACACCTTCGACTGGGACAAGCAGTTTGCGCTGTCGCTCGATCCGGATACGGCGCGGGGAATGCACGACGAGACGCTGCCGGATGACTACTACAAGGAAGCGGCTTTCTGCAGCATGTGCGGGCCGAAGTTCTGCTCGATGAACTGGTCGAGTAAGGTAGATGAGTTCAACGAGCGTGAGCACGGGCTGAAGAAGCCCGACCTGACGCAGATTGTTACCGAACAGATGGCGCTGCGAAGCTAATTCCACGCCTAAAGGGAATAGAAATAGAGGCCGCTTGGGGATGTTCCCTGAGCGGCCTTTGTTTTGCCCTGCAGAGCCGATGGGCCACGATTATCCACACCGCTGCATCCGACCTCAACAGAACGCGTCGCGCAGGCGACAGAAGGGAGCACGTCATGCCGGAAAAGAAAACGTTAGAGCGCGCCAAAGAAGATCTGCGCGAAGGCAAGGCTCCATCGACAGCTGCTGGAGAATTTGTACGCGAGGAAATCGAACACGTACGCGAGGGCAAGCACGGAGCACGCTCGCCACAGCAGGCGATTGCGATTGGTCTAAGCAAGGCACGTCGTGCCGGCATTCCGCTGAAGCCGCCGAAATCCGGATCGATGCAGGTGCGAGAACGTGCAGAGCGAGAGTACGAGGAGGGACAGGAGCATCCGAGCAGGAAGCCGTCCGCGAGCCGGTCGCACAGTCGTAAGACCGTGTTGAAGCGGGAGCCCAAGTCGACCGCTTCGCATGAGGCGCTTTCGCGTCAGGCGAAACGAGCGTCTTCGAAGCGGTCTGCCAGCTCTCGGTCGGCGGCGGCCAAGAAGGGAGCGGCAAAACGTTCTCCTGCGGCGAGATCCGCATCCGCCCGGAAGGCGGCAAGAACGAGAGCTGCTGCTCGCTGATTTCCTGTCAGGGTATCTTCACGAAATCAAGTTGCCGGACAACGCCAAATGAAGAGATGAAGTCTTAAGTTGTAACGGAAGAGGAATCTTCCAGAAGGAGAAGAGTAGCCTATGGCCAACCAAAATATCAGGAGCATTCCTGATAGGAACGTCCGGGATACCGGAAGTACCAGTGGATGGCAAGAAGCA
>DASTSJ010000051.1:0-3634 GCA_035760765.1 Edaphobacter sp.
TTTGTCTTCAATCCTCGCCTTGAGGTTCTGGACTTTCTTGAGTTCGTGCTGGCGGACTTCGGCATCACCCCCACCAGCCGGACAAAATCCGGAATGCTGCTCCAGCTCAACCGCTGGCTGATTGAACGGTTTCGCATGGAAGAGACCTGCGTCGTCGTGATCGATGAGGCGCAGAATCTGTCCTGGGATCTGCTCGAGGAGATTCGTCTGCTGACCAATCTCGAGACCTCGTCGGAGAAGCTGCTGCAGATTGTGCTCTCTGGCCAGCCCGAACTCGAGGAAAAGCTTCGGCACCCAAGTGTCCGGCAGCTTCGGCAGCGCGTGGCGCTGTGGTGCCGCACCCAGCCTCTGACGGAGACGCAGACCCATGCTTATGTCGCCGAGCGGCTCAGGCTGGCCGGCGCCACCAGGCCGATCTTTACGTCGGGAGCATTGGATCTCATTTATCGTTACAGCCACGGCATTCCTCGTGTAATCAATCTGCTGTGTGAGCACTCGCTGATCGTTGCCTTTGTCGAACAGGTGCAGGACGTGTCGGCCGAGCTGGTCGAAGGAGTTGCTGCAGAGCTGGAGCTGGAGACTGCACCCTTTCTGATCTCCCCCCTTGCATCGGGAGGGAACGGAAGAGGCGGTTTTGTAGAGAACCCGGGTTTTGTTTCAGCGTTCGATGGCGAACATAAAGGAAGGCAGGATCGATGAGCCGCATATACGAAGCACTGCAGAAAGCCGAATCTGAAAAGAATGTCGAACGCCAGGCCGGCGAACCTCGCCGGCCGGTTGAGGACCAGGTGAACGCGCCAGTCACCGCCACCCTGCCTTACGAAGCCCCTCCTGCCTTCACAGGAGTTGCCGTCGATGAGCCTGTCATCCCACACGAAGTGGGAGGAGGCCTCAATCTTGGTGCCGTTGCCCGCCTGCCGTGGAACCCTGCGATCGACCGCCTGCCGGCCCTGCTTGAGCGCGGGCCCGCCGTCGAGCAGTTCCGCAGTCTGCGGTCGCGTGTCTATGAGGCGCGGGATATCCGGCCCATCAAGTCCATCATGGTAAGCAGTGGCCTTCCGCAGGAGGGCAAGAGTTTTGTCTCGGCCAACCTGGCAGTCAGCCTCGCCCGCCACAAGAGCAGCAAGGTGCTGCTGATCGATGGCGATATGCGCCGTTATACCCTGCACGAACTGCTGGGAACGGAGTCGCATCCCGGTCTGGCCGAATATCTCGCTGGCAAAGCCACTCCCGAGCAGGTCATGCAGCGCATGGCGGAGACATCTGCCCCGGACTCGACGAGTCATATTCTTTCCAACCTGACCTTCATCCCCGGCGGAAATGGCGGAGACAAGGCGGCCGACCTGTCAGGAAACGTGAGGTTCGGAGAGCTGCTCCGGCTGGCAGCACCCTACTTCGACTGGATTATCGTAGACTCGTCGCCTGTGGTCCCGGTGTCCGACGGCGTCAACCTCGCTCGCTCCTGCGATGGTGTTCTTCTTGTGGCTCGTGCCGGTGTGACGAAGTATGCAGTAGCTCAGCGTGCCGCCGCTGAGTTGCGGTCGGCAAATGTTCTGGGTTTCGTACTGAACGCCGTGGTAGAGAGCCCTCAGACGAGCAGCTACTACGGCTACAACGCAAACAAGGAGTAGGTGGGGGCCTGTCTTTTCGATGATTCGCCTTTTCAATGTGTACTATCCGACCCGCACCATTGTTTTGCTGATGTGCGAGGCTTTGATCGTTAGTGGATCGTTCCTGCTGGCGACGAAGCTGGTGCTGGGGCCGGACACATATATCTGCCTGAATTATGAGTACGGTTTCCTGAAGATTGCAGCGCTGACGGTGCTCACTCTGCTGCTGTCCTATTACTTCGATCTGTATGAGCCGCAGACGATCTCCGAGCGCTGGGAGATTTACTTTCGGCTTCTCCTGGTACTTGGTTTCCTCTCGTTCCTGCTGTCTGCGCTGGTCTATCTCTTTCCTCGGATCGATATTGCGCGCTACGTTCTCCTGCTCGGCCTGATGTTCCTGACCTTCGGGTTGGTGCTCTGGCGCAGCATCTGTGAGTGGATTCTTGGTCAGGACATCTTCCGCGAGCGTGTCTACGTTCTTGGTGGCGGTGACCGGGCTCGCATGATCGCCGAGATGCTGCGTCAGCGAAAGGATGCCGGCATGGAGGTCATCGCCTTTGAGCCTATGCCGGTCGATCGCGACGAGCGCAAGCAGGCCGTCAAGGCTACGCTGGAATCTTTTCGCGGGCGGACGCGGAGCGTGGACCGCGTCGTAGTCGCCCTGGAAGACCGTCGCGGCGAGCTTCCGCTTCGCGAGCTTCTGAAGCTGCGTTTCGATGGCGTCGTCATCGAAGAGGCCGGCAGCCTGCTGGAGCGCCTCACCGGCAAGCTGTACCTGGATGGTCTGCGCCCCAGCAACTTCATCTACAGCGAAGGCTTTCGCGTCAGGCCATCACAACAGCTTTCGCGCCGCATCGTCTCCACGCTGGCAGCGGCGGTCGGGCTGCTGCTGTTTCTCCCGTTCTTTCCCTTCGTTGTTCTTGCCGTGCGACTCTCCTCGCCAGGACCGATCTTCTTCCGCCAGACCAGGGTGGGAATGGGAGGCAGGAACTTCACCGTCTTCAAATTCCGCACCATGCGGACGGACGCTGAGGTGGCCGGCGCCAAGTGGGCCAGCAAGGACGATCCACGCGCGACCAAGGTCGGCCGCTTCATGCGCAAGACCCGTATCGACGAGATCCCCCAACTCTGGAATGTTCTGCGGGGTGATATGGGGTTTGTCGGGCCGCGTCCGGAGCGTCCGGAGTTTGTGCCGTGGCTGTCGGAGAACATCCCGTACTTCGATCTTCGCCACATGATTCGCCCCGGCCTGACCGGCTGGGCCCAGGTGCGGTACGGCTATGGATCGACGCTGGAGGAGGCTCGCGAAAAGCTGGAATACGACCTCTACTACATCAAGCACATGACGCTGGGTCTGGACCTGCTGATCATGTTTGAGACGGTCAAGACGATCCTGCGCAGAAGAGGTGCGCAGTGAAGGCGGTCTTCTGGATCTCGCTTGCGATCATTGCTTACACCTACGTCGGCTATCCGATCGTGATGTACCTGCTGGCCCGCTTCTCCCCCAGGCCATGGAAGAGCGCGTCGTTCACCGCGCCTGTGAGCGTTGTCATGGCAGTCCACAACGGACTGGCGAGACTCGATCAACAACTGGAGCACCTTCTTTCGCTTGAGCCTGCCCTGGTACGCGAGGTCATCGTCGTCTCCGACGGCTCCAACGATGGTACGGCCGAGGCGCTCCAGCAAATCAACGACCCGCGTCTGCATACGATCGTTCTGCCCGAGCAGGGAGGGAAGGCGACTGCGCTCAACCACGGCATCGCCGTGGCGACAGGCGACATCGTTCTCTTCGTCGACATCCGGCCGAAGATCGCCGAAGGCTCGCTTAGGAAGCTGCTCAGCAACTTCGCGGATCCAACGGTGGGTTGTGTCGCGGGTGAACTCGTCCTGAATACCGACGGCCACGATGCTGCGGCCTCCGCTGTCAGCGGAGTCTACTGGCGCTATGAGCAATGGATTCGCAACTGCGAGGCAGCCTGGGACTCGCCCGTTGGCGTATACGGCGGCTTCTACGCAGCGCGGCG
>DASTSJ010000052.1:0-7827 GCA_035760765.1 Edaphobacter sp.
CCACAAGGCGATGACCGGCATCGGCGAGCACGGCATGACCGCCGAGCTGCAACTGCTCCGCGCGACCGGTGCCGAGGTGCAGGCGCTCGACTCCGGCTGCTGCGGCATGGCCGGCCCGTTCGGCTTTGAAGAGGATAAGTACGAGATCTCGCAGAAGCTTGGCGAGCGCGTCCTGCTGCCCGCAGTCCGCAACAACCCGCAGGCCATCATCGTCTCCGACGGCTTCAGCTGCTGCGAGCAGATCACCCAGAACACCACCGCCCGCCCCAAACACCTCGCCGAAGTCCTCGCCGAAGCCTCGAATGCATAAACGCCTACGAACACCGGGTGCCCCCATCTTCGCTGCAGCTTCATCGCGGCTAGGGTGGGATCATTCGCGCGAAAGCGCGAGCCACTCCCACGCGCCTTCCTTGATCGACTGCATCGCGTCACCCGGGCATGTATCATCCTGATCGGGTGAGTTTCCTTCGCAGGCGGTTTTAGACCCCGTACGTTCGTCCTTTTATTTAAGATGTGACCGGTATTTTTGCGGGCTCTGCTCGCTTTTGATGAGGAGAGGCATGTCGACCACCGTTTTACAGAATGACCCCAACTTCCAAAACCTGAGGAAGGGCAATAATCTTCGCTGGCCTGCCTCCGAAGCGGAGTCCATTAGTCGGATCGAGATTTGCCAGAGTGCAGACGATCTCGCAGAGGTCCTTCAGAAGGCGGTCAAAGCCGGCCTTCGGCCTACCGTCCGGTCCAGTGGCCACTGTTATGAGGACTTCATCTGCAACAATCCCGGCGGTGTTCTGTTGGATGTCAAGCAGCTGAAGGATATGAACGCTGACGGCAGTGGGCACGCTTACAAGATCAGCGCTGGCACCACGATGGGAGATGCTTACGACTCACTGTATAAGTCCGGGGTTACTCTTCCCGGAGCCTCCTGTACCAGCGTAGCCGCCGGAGGTCACATCTGCGGTGGTGGATATGGCGTGCTAAGCCGCCTGCAGGGCCTCACCGTAGACTGGGTCTCCGCCGTCGATATTCTCACGGTCGACCATTCAGGTCATGTAACCAAGCGGAGGGTGGACAGCACTCACGAACCGGACCTCTTTCGGGCCTGCCGAGGCGCCGGCGGCAATAACTTCGGCATCGTTACGGCATATTATTTCGACAAATTGCCGCAGGCTCCCAAAGAAGTCGCGAATGCTCGCATCTCTTTCCCATGGGAAGGGATGACGCCTGAGCGGCTCGAAGCGATTATCACCACCTACGGGCATTATCAGGAAACCCGTGGAAAAGATCCGGATACCTGGGGACTCTTTACCGCCCTTGGCCTCTCTCATCGCAATTCGAGGCGCATCGGAATCTCCGCACAGTTTTGTAATCCAGATGGAACCTGCGACGACCTCAGCGTGCTGAATGAGTTCCTCGATCTCTTCCAGCCCTGTAAGCCGGTTGTCGACCAGCCGCAGTCCATGGACTCCCGACACAGCCCCGCGACCGGTACAGCACACATTCTCACCGGGCCAGATGGCACGCCTCTACCCTGCTCGGGACCGCACAGTATTAGCCGGCAGTCCTGGTACTCCGCTACCGTGCGTGGAGGCGGCGGCGGAGGAATCCGTGCAAAGTACAAGTCCTGCTACATGAAGCAGAACTTCACGAAGTACGAAGCTCGCATGCTCTACAAACATCTCACTCGAGAGATTCCAGGCGCAAACTTGAGCGGTGTCGTTGCCGTCGATAATTATGGCGGAGCCACCAACCGGCTCGAACTAGCCCACCAGACCGCCGTTCCGCAGCGCGCTTCCATTATGAAGCTGCAGTTCCAAAGTTACTGGATGAATCCGCAGGATGACGCTGTACGTCTGCAGTGGATGCATGACCTCTATGAAGAGCTGTACTCGGATCCCGCCAACGATGCGAAGTACAAGGGAACTCCGTACCCCGGCCACCAGTACGAAGGCTGCTACATCAACTATCCCGATGTGGATATGATCGCCTATCCGTTCTGGCCTCAGCTCTATTACGGGGAGGAGCTTTATCCATTTCTTCAGAAGGTCAAGCGCCGCTATGACCCGCACAATATCTTTCATCACTCGATGTCGGTCCGCGCGTAGACCCTTTATCGAGATTTCGAAAAATCTGCCGTTTCCACCTTTCGGTACGAACATTATTGGGAGACTCTCTTAGGTTCAAACTTTGAAGAACCTAATACCTAAGCTCCCCAATAAACACCATGTGCGGAGCCAGCGTCATTCCATCCAGGTGCATGGCGCCCATGCCGTTGTCCGACCGCAGCACGGTCCGCAGAAAACTCCCACGCAGATGCAGCTTCTGCATATCTGCCTTCAACGAGACCGTCACCGGCTGGTCCGAAAGATTCTCGACCACCACTATCGGAGGGTTCGACAGGGAAGCCGCTGCGGGCCGCCGCACCCACGCCAGCACATTCTGATCGTCATGGTTCAGCACCGTGATCGCGCCCGAATTCATCGTGCGATTGCTATGACTCAGCGCGCTCAGTTGCCGGTACCAGTTCAGCAGCGAATCTTGGCTGGCGTTCTCCGCCGCCACGCTCAGCGGCTCAGGTTGCTCGCCCTTCTTCTGCGGCACCGCAAACGAGATCTCCTTCGCAGCATCCCCCAGCCCCAGCTCCTGCCCGGAGTAGAGCATCGCCCCCGCACGGGTCGTCAGCAGTAGCGCAGCCAGCTGCTTGGCAACGGCAACGTCATGCGCGCCACCACCATAGCGGCTCATACTGCGCTTCAGTTTCGGTCCATCGGACAACAGCAGCAGCGAGCTGCGGTCCGCAAACGGCTGCGATGCCTCGAGAGCAGGACGCACCAGAGGCGCCTCAAACTTCTCCTGGGTTCCTGCGCTACGATCCACCAGCATCTGCGGTCCATCTCCACCGCGGCTTTGCGCGCCGGCCGCATCGGTATCGCCGATCACAATCCGCTGGCCGCCCAGGCTTCCCGCCACCTTGCGCACCGCTGCAAGCTGCTCCGCATTCGCCCCCGGAACATAGAATCCCGCCGCACCCTGCACCAGCCACAGTCGCGTCGTCGATTGCAGATCCTGCTTCGGGTCCAGCTCCACCAGCACGCGAATGCTCTGTTGACTCGCCCGGCGAACGATCTCTTCGAAGTCGTCCATCGTTCCGGCCGCAGCATCGATCGGCTGCTTCGCATCGCCGCCCAGCGAGGTCAGCAACACAGCGTCCACACCAACCGAATGGATATAGTCCAGATGCTCGGCAATTCCATGCAGGCCGCCAAAGGCGCGTGGATCGGCCCGGTAGATGACCGCATGCTTCCACCATGGGCCCTGATCCACGCCGAATCCGGCCCATCCAGGCCTGGCCAGCATCTGTGCCTGCGAGCAGAAGGGAACTGTGAGAAAAAACGAAAGCGCAAAGAACAGGAGCCGGCGAGGGGAGAGAAATTTCTGCATAGTCGATGACTGCGGACCCGAACCTCCGAGCCAGCTTCCATATCGATGCTAACGTGCCTGCACGCCTGACGGAAACAGCCTGCGCTATACTTCCGCCCATCCTTCATTACCCAGGGGAAGAACCTCTTCGCATGAGCGTCGCGCCAGCCGATCAGGCACTCTACCAAATCGTCATCGGGGCAGCACCCGATACCATCGATGGCGTTCTCGCCATGATGGATCGCATCGACAGTGCCCTGCCCGATAACGACGGCCTCAAGTGGTTCAATCGCCTCTACCGCATGGTCACTGAAGAGGTCGATCTGCATCCGCCCAACGGCGGATGGCAGGACACCGCCTGGCTCGATCGGCTCGACGTGGTCTTCGCCGGCTTTTACTTTCGCGCTGTCGCTGCGTTCCTGGACAACTCCAACGACGCACCCAGCGCATGGGACGCCCTGATGGAGTCACGCTTTCGCACCGGCATCGACCGCATCCAGTTCGCGGTAGCAGGCATGAACGCGCACATCAATCACGATCTCGCGCTTGCTCTCATCGAGACCAACCGGCAGAGCGGCATCTGGCCGACAACTGCAAGTCCCCAGTACATCGACTACCAGGCCGTCAACCAACTCCTCGCCGCCGTCATGCCGCGTGCTCTCGACGTGCTTGCGACCGGCATCCTCGGCCAGGTCGCGCAGGACACGGGCATGGCTGGCCGCCTTCTCGCCTTCTGGAATATTTGCAAGGCGCGCGACCTCGCCTGGATGTACGCCGACCATCTGCGAAACCTTGAAGGGCTTCAACGTCAGCTTGCCCTGGGTACGCAGGATCAGATCACGGGAGTCCTGGGGAGAGCGATTCTGGTTTGCAGATAAGGTCTGTTCTCCCCGTACTTACGCCTCGAACCATCTTTCAAAACTGCCGCCTCTCGACAGAAGTGCCCTGGGAGACGCAACGCTGTCTCAGCTTCGCGTTCGAGAGAGGTTGTCATCCCGGACTTTAAAAGGTAGGTTAATAGAAATCCCTAGAAAAATACCGGTGTCGGTGCATCCGCGACGATGTACGCACCCAGAGCCCTCCGTTCGGGACCCGTTGCATCTGTGCTGAGCTCGCAGAGCCTCAGCCTTTGTCTTCCAGCTAACGTGTGTTTTTAGGAGAGCCATCATGAAACTTCAGAGATACGTCTATCTCTTCCTCTTCGTGTTTGTGTCTGCGATGACACCGCTCCTCACCGCCCAGACCTTTCGCGGTGGAATCGCCGGAACGGTTCAGGATGCCAGCGGCGCAGCCGTTCCCAACGCCCAGATCTCTCTCACCGGAAACGACACCGGGTTCAAGCGCCAGATGGTTTCGACCAGCTCCGGCGACTACAGCTTCCAGGATCTTCCGCTTGGCGACTACAGCGTAGATGTAACCGCCTCCGGCTTCGCCGCGTACAAGGTGGCGCATATCGCCGTGCGTCCCGGCCAGGTCTTCGCCCTCGACATCAAGCTCGGGGTCGCAGCCACCAACGAGCAGGTTGAGGTGAACGCGGATGCGGTGGCGATCGACGCGCTATCTACGACGAACACTGCGGTCGTGCCGGAGCAGGCGGTGGCGAACATCCCCTTGAACGGCCGTGACTTCACCCAGCTCATCAAGATCGTTCCCGGCTATAACGGTGCGGGTTCCATGAATGGCGCACGTACCAACCAGAACAACTGGCAGATTGATGGCGTCGACAATAACGACATCTGGCACAACGCGCAGGGCGCCAACCAGGGCGGAGTCTCCGGTATTGCGGGTGTAACTCTTCCCGTCGAAGCCATCGATCAGTTCTCGGTGCAATCGCAGGGCAATGCCGAAGTGGGCCGTAACGGCGGCGGTCTTGTGAACATGGTCGTCAAGAGCGGCACCAACAACTATCACGGCAGCGTCTATTATTACCTCCGCAACGAGTTCTTCGCTGCCAAAAGCGCATTCCTCGCTCCCTCCGCACGGACGCCCAAGATTCGCAACAACCAGTGGGGCGCTTCGTTGGGGGGGCCTATCAAGCGTGATAAGCTCTTCTTCTTCGTAAACTACGAGCGCCAGAAGTACATCATCGGTGCCCAGTCAGCGGCGACCGAACCAACCGATCAGTGGGTCAATAAGGCAAAGGCTCTGCTGGCCGCGCATAACGTTCCCGTCAGCCAGACCTCCACGAATCTGCTTACCGCCCTCTGGCCCCAGGGCAATAAGGCCGGCGCGGCTTCGACAAACAACTTTATCGACACGCGTCCTCAGAACGGCTACAGCGACAACGCGGTAGGCAAGATCGACTGGAACATCAACTCCAAGCAGACGCTTTCTGTGCGCGCCTTCATCGGCTCCGGACGTCAACTCGGCAACGCAGGCGTCAATGTGTGGGAGTACTACCAGGTTGCTCCCGATCACGTGCACAACTACGCCATTACTCACAACTGGATGATCAGCAATCATCTGTCGAACCAGTTGCTGTTCGGCATCAACTACTTCGGTCAGACGTTCAACGACAACGTTCACAACCAGAACATCCCTGCCCTCGGCCTGAACACCGGCGTGACCGACCCGACCCTGTTCGGTGCTCCGACCATCACGATGAATCCCTTCGATCAGGTCGGCGTGACGCCACCGCTGGGCCGCCAGGACTACACCGGCCACGTCACCGATACGGCCACCTACGTCGTCGGCAAGCACCAGTTCCGCTTCGGCGGGGAGTTCCGCCGGAACTACATGAACCTGCTCTATCAGCGCAACGTTCGCGGCAACTTCACCTTCAACGGTCAGGCATCAGCCTCCATCCTGCCTGCTACGGGTGCAGGGCCCACCTCCTACGCCAGCGACTCCTCGCAGGATGCAAGTGCTTCAGACCTCTCGGTCCGCACGCTCGCCGACTTCCTCGCGGGCTATGCTGCATCGGGAAGCATCGTCCGCGGCCAGCTGCAGCGTGACGTGTGGGTCAACCAATGGGACGTCTTCGCGCAGGACCAGTACCAGGCCACGCAGAACCTGACGCTGAACTACGGCATCCGGTGGGATTACTCCGGACCGGTCTACACGACCAACGGAACATTCTCCATCTTCAATCCGGACTCCGCGACGGGCTACTCCATCGTCGGCCAGGATGTGGATACGCTCTATCCGCGCCGTTATACGAACTTCTCGCCGCGGTTCGGCTTCAGCGAGAAGGTCACCGACAAGCTCGTCGTTCGTGGAACCTATGGTCTGTTCTTCGATCTGCCGAACCTGAACGGCTTCTTTGACAACCGTCCCGGTAACGGAGCCTCGGTCGGTGTCCAGGCGAACAACGCTGGGCCAAGCCCGGTCTTCACGGTCTCGAAGTCTTCACCGTTCACCATCGTCACCGGTGTGGATCCGCTTCCTTCCTCACCCGCAGCGGGAGCGACATTCGGCGTCTCGACCGTCTCTCGTGACTTCAAAAACGCGTATCTGCAGAACTACAATCTGAACACCGAGTATCAGCTAAGCCGCAACACCATTCTGCAGCTGGGCTATGTGGGCTCGGTCTCGCGGCATCTCTTCAACCTGCGCGATATCAACCAGGCAGCGCCGAACCCGAATAAGACGACCATCCAGAGCAGCCGTCCCTATTATTCGAAGTTCCCGACGTTTGCTGCCATCAACCAGTATGAGTCCGAGGCTGGATCGAACTACAACTCGCTCCAGGCGATGGTTCGCACCAGCGGCTTCCATGGGCTTACAGCGCAGGCTGCATATACCTATGGGCATGCCCTCGACAACGTCTCCGGAACCCGCGGCTTTGCCCCGCAGGACTCGCGCAATCTCGCGGCCGAGTATGGCAACGCGGACTTCGACACACGCCACACCTTCAACGGTTACATCGTGTACGAGGTCCCGACCTTCTCGGAGCACTTCAAACCGTTCACCCAGGGCTGGGAGGTCAACAGCTTCATGACCTTCTACACCGGCAAACCGGTCACCCCCAAGACCAGTGCAAACAACAGTGGAGTCGGCGAGTTCCAGGATCGCGTAACCAAGGTAGGCAATCCGACCAAGGTCAGCCGTTCCTTCAGCCGCAACTCCAGCGGCACCGGCTACGTCCAGTGGTTCGCGCCGGCGGCCTATGCGGTCGCTCCGGTGGGCACGTTCAGCCCGACGCCGCGCAACTCGGTCTACGGACCCGGCTTCGCGACGGTCGATGCCTCGCTGATCAAGAACACAACGCTGCATGAGAACGTCAAGCTTCAGCTCCGTGCGGAGATGTTCAACATCTTCAATCGCCTGAACCTTGCCAATCCCAGCGGCAGCTTCACCTCCGCCAACTTCGGCCGCTCCACCACCACGGTTGGCGACAACATCGGAGCTCCCGGCATCGGCTCGGGTGAACCCTTCAACGTGCAGTTCGCAGGCAAGATCATCTTC
>DASTSJ010000053.1:0-7630 GCA_035760765.1 Edaphobacter sp.
GCGGTTATCACAGGTCCGCTCAGCCTTCGCAATGAGCAGGAGCGTCTGCGCGGTTATCGTCAGGCGCTTCAAAAGAGCGGCATCTCCGTCCCCGAATCGCTCGTCTGGAATGGCAGCTTCGAACAGGACCAGGTGGCTCGCCTGTGTCAGAACGGAATGCTTCGCCCTTCAGGTAGACCGACGGCTCTTTTCGCGACCAACGGCGTCACCGGCCTGGCAGCACTGCGCAGTCTGTACAGCATTGGACTGAGCACGCCACGAGATTTCGCGTTTGTCACTTTTGACGAGATCACTGCGGAAGACTTCTTCCAGCCGGGGATCAGTTCGGTCGTGCAGCCCACCTTCGACATGGGCTATCGCGCGGTTGAGGTTTTGCTCGAGCGCATTGAGGAAGGAAGCACGGAAGGCGATCCCCGGAGGGTTCATCTACCTGCGACGCTTACGGTCCGCGAATCGTCTGGAGATCTGCTGGATCTCTCCGCATCGCATCCTTCGCCTGCGTCTCCGAAGAAAACCGGGAGACGCACCGTTGCTGCTGCACGTTGACAGTGCGAAATGAGAGAGGGAATACTGTGAGACGTCTCATTCGCTCTCTACGGCATGCTTCAGAATCTACCCGGTCATGAACACCCTTCTCAGCGCAACCGCCATCACCAAGAGCTTTGCAGGAATTCAGGCTCTCAAGGGCATCTCTTTCGAACTGCGAGCGGGCGAGGTCCACGCGCTGATCGGTGAAAACGGCGCTGGAAAATCCACCTTTACCAAGATTGTGACCGGAGCCCTGCAGCCGGACTCCGGCGAGATGTCGATTTGCGGTCAGAGAATCACGAACCTTACTCCGCAGACAGCCCGCGCTCTTGGCATTGCTGCCATTTATCAGCAGCCTCTTCTTTTCCCACACCTTACGGTCGCGGAAAATATCGCGCTCGCTCTCGAAAACGGTACTCACGGCTGGCGAGTGGACTGGAAGCGCCGCCGCACACAGGCGCGTGAGCTTCTCGACCGGGTGGGCGTGCACCTTGATCCGAAGAGGATTGCAGGATCACTGAGTATGGCCGAGCAACAGATTGTGGAGATCGCAAAGGCCATCGGGTCTGATGCAAAGATTCTGCTGATGGACGAGCCGACGGCCCTGCTGACGGACCGGGAGGTCGATCATCTCTTCTCCCTGATCGGGCAGTTCCGGCAGGCCGGAGTAGGAATCGTCTACATCTCGCATCGGCTGGAAGAGATCCAGGCGATTGCCGACCGCATCACGGTTCTTCGCGACGGCTGCACCATCACCTGCAGAGACGCAGCAGGCATCGATCGCGGAGAGCTGATTGAGTTGATGGTGGGACGCTCGCTGGCGTCCATCTTTCCCAAGCACACAGTGGCGATGGGCCCGACGGCACTCGAAGTGCGTAATCTTTCGAACTCTTCTCTAGGGCTGCATGACATCTCGTTCTCGGTTAAGAGAGGCGAGATATTAGGCATGGCCGGTCTTGTAGGTTCGGGCCGTACGGAACTGGCAAAGACACTCTTTGGCCTTTCGCCCGATACGTGTCCGATTTATCTGGACGGAAGAGCTGTCCAGATTCATTCGCCGGCCCAGGCGATCTCGCTGGGAATCGGCTACCTGCCGGAAGACCGTCGGCAGCACGGCCTGATCCTCGATATGGCGCTCGATGAAAACATAAGCATGGCGAGTCTGGATCAAGTGTGCCGCATGGGACTGGTTCAGCGGGGCAAGGAGGCAGCGCAGGGTAAGAAGTACATCCTCGACCTGCACATCAAGGCGGCGGGCGTCTCGGTCGCCGCGCGGACGCTTTCCGGTGGCAACCAGCAGAAGGTTGCGCTGGCTCGCTGGCTTGCGATTAACCCCAAGATCATGATTCTCGACGAGCCAACGCAGGGAGTCGATGTGGGATCCAAGTCCGAGATCCACGAACTGATTGGCCAGATGGCCGCACGCGGTGTCGCGATCATTCTGATCTCCTCCGAGCTTCCCGAGATCCTGGGGATGTGCGACCGCATCGCCGTATTCCGCGAAAAGACGATTGCTGCCGTGCTTGACCGGCAGGAGGCGACCCAAGCCCGCATTATCGGACTCGCCTTCGGACATGCGGATGCGGCCATCCTGGAGACCGGACAGGTATGAATCATCGCGTACGAGAGACCGCCCTCGCAGCGACGATTGTAGCTCTGCTGCTGCTGCTGGGCTGGCGCACGACAGGATTCTTTACCCCGGCAAATCTGGTCGACCTGTTTCTGGCGAATCTGCCAACGATGATGATCGCCGTCGGGATGACCATGGTGATCCTGACGGGAGAGATCGACATCTCCGTCGGCTCTGTCTTCGCCATCTGCAGCGTAGTGATGGGTGAGTGTGCAAGAACGGGGCTGCCGATGGTGGTGAGCCTGGTGATTGCGATCGTTGCTGGAGCACTTCTGGGAGCGGTAAACGGAGGCCTGATCGCCTATGTCCGCATCCCCTCGATTGTCGCGACGCTCGCCACGATGGTCGCGCTGCGCGATGGCCTTCGCTGGTATACGCAGGGCGCATGGATACAGGGACTGCCACAACACTTTCAGTGGTTCGGGCTTTCCCAGAGCAGCTTTATTGGCCTGTGTGCTGCGGTCGTTGCCGTTACGGTGGGGTTGAGTGCTGCAGGTCTTAACAATCTCCGGATCGGTAGGGAGGTTATCGCTACCGGCTCGAACAAGGCTGCGGCTCATATGGCAGGTATCAACACGTCGCGTGTCGTGTTTGGGGTATTCGTCTTAACTGGCGCTCTCACAGGCCTGGCCGCAGCACTCAATTCCGTTCGTTTTAATCAGGTTCCAAGCAACTCGGGCCTTGGCCTTGAGTTGAAGGTCATCGCCGCTGTTGCCGTTGGCGGCGCGGCAATTACAGGCGGCTCCGCAACCATAACCGGCACGGTGCTGGGAGTCGTTCTGCTGAGCGGCATCGGCTCTGCACTCACCTTTCTTGGGATCAATGCCTACTGGGAGAAGGCGATCCAAGGCGGCATTATCCTGATCGCCGTCGCTGTCGACGCGCTGCAGTTCTACCGTAAAGACAAGGCACACACACTTGCGGCCTAAATTCAGACTCTCCGGAATTCAGTGGGCACTGCTCGGGGCGTTGCTCTTTGAAGTTATCGTCTTCAGTGCATCTTCACCCGCCTTCCTGACGTGGACGAACGGCATGGAGATCCTTCGCTTCAGCGTCGAGCTGGGCCTTCTGGTCGTCGCATTAACTCCTATCCTGATCACCGGGGGGATCGATCTTTCCGTAGGATCGACGATCGGTCTGGTGGCTGTCATCTTTGGATTGACGTGGCAGAATCTTCATCTCTCGATTCTCTCTTCAGCGGCACTTGCGTTGCTGGTCGCGGGTATTTGCGGACTTGTGAACGCTGCACTGATTTCGTACCTGAACCTTCCTGCACTGATCATCACGCTGGGTACGTATTCGCTGTACCGTGGAGTTTCGGAGGGCATCACGCGTGCTGCGATCAGCGTGACCGGATACCCCGCGAGCTTTCTGCGTCTTGGGCAGGGATATCTCTGGAGCATCCCGATCCAGGTGTTTGTGTTTTTGCTGTTCATCACCTTCTACGCTGTCCTTCTTCACCGGTCGAAGATAGGCCGCGCGCTTTATGCCATCGGGCTGAACCCAGAAGGAGCGCGGTACGCCGGACTTCCGGTGAAGCGATACCTGGCGCTGGTATACCTGCTGTCCGGCATCGTGTCTGGAATTGCGGCAATCATCTATGTCGCGCATCTGGGGCTGGCAAAGTCTGATCTAGGTACAGGGTTCGAGCTGCAGGCCATAACCGCCATCGTCATCGGAGGAACATCCGTATTCGGCGGCCGTGGGGATCTCTTCGGAAGCGTCCTCGGACTTCTGTTTCTGTGTGTCCTGCAGAACGGGCTGCACCTGCTTGCTCAGCCGTCGGAGGCGACCGGCGTTCTTACGGGAGCGCTGCTGATCCTGGTGGTGGCAACTGATCTCGTAACAGAGAGGCTGAAGGCGGCACGGCAAGGTTTGGTTCGGTGGCGAAGACCACTTCTGCTTGCCGGGACTGCAGGGACTGCCGTGATCGTAGTTGCGTTGACCCTGGTTCTGCGATCGTCACAGACAGGCTCTGGAACGGGATCGGGCAGGCATCATCGTCCAGTGATTGCGGTGATGCCGAAGGCGAAGGGCGACCCGTACTTTATCAGCGCCCGTGCTGGAGCAGAAGAGGCAGCACGTCAGCTAGGAGTGGATTTGATTTGGGACGGCCCCACCAGTCTCGATCCATCCATGCAGAATGAACTGGTCGAGAGTTGGATTACGCGCCGTGTCGATGCCATTGTGGTGGCGGTTGCGAACAAAGGCAGCATCTCCACCGTACTGCGCAAGGCACGTCAGCATCACATCCCGGTGTTGACGTGGGATGCGGACGCAGAACCCGATGCGAGAGACTACTTCCTCAACCAGGCCACTCCCAAAGCGATCGCCGATTCCCTCGCCGACGAAGGTGCGCGCCTGCTGAACGGCAAGGGCGAGTTTGCGATCATCACCGGGCCGTTGAGCGCAGAAAACCAGAATGAGTGGATCTCGTACATCCGCCAGAGAGTAGCCGAGCGCTATCCGCAGATGAAGCTCGTGACCGTCCTGCCCAGCGACGATGACCGCGACAAAGCGTTCACGCAGACGCAGAACATCCTGAAGGTCTATCCACAAGTAAAGCTGGTGATCGCCATCTCAGCACCTGCTGTTCCCGGTGCGGCAGAGGCCGTGCAGCAGGCGGGGAGCAGCGTGGATGTTATCGGGCTTTCGCTGCCGACGATCTGCAGGCCCTACATCCGTAGCGGAGTGGTTCAGACGATTGTGCTGTGGAACACGAGAGACTTGGGCTACTTGACCGTGTACGCCGGATGGCTGGCATCCCAGGGCAAGATACCGGCGGATGCAACTGCGACCCAGGCCGGACGTCTAGGTGCGCTGGATGTGCGCGGCAGCGAGATCATTCTGGGTAAGCCGGTGCTCATCAATAAAGCAAATATCGATCGCCTGAACTTCTAGGTCACGTCTCCCGATACGTATCAGCGCTTTTCACCCTGCGCCGGATCAAAGTCCCGCAGATGCCGATCGGATCGCCTCTTTGACGCTCGCCTCATCTTCGAGGACACGCAGCTCGACGCTGAACTCCTTGCGCTCGCCCGGTTCCATGAACTCAAGCGTCCCCTGGCTGCGTTCGTACTCGCGTCCACGCGTGTTGCAGTTGCCAGGCTCAAGGCCTAGCACGTAATGATTCGCCGATGTCATCTTCCACTGGTTGAACTTCGGAAGCGTGCGCGGATCATAGGTCATCGCAATACCGTAGGCCGGGTCTTCCTCATCGCTGACAAGGACTACGGTTACGTTGTCCTTGCTGGTCGCCATCTCGTGAAAGTAGACCTTCTCGCCCAGGCCCAGCCGTGGATCCCCGAAGCGATCCCACTCTTCGACACTGCTTCGGGAAAAATCGTCGATTGGGGTGACCTGCCGGGATGGCGCATGGATGCGGGAGCGCGGCGTAAGCAGGGGAAATCCGAAGTTGAAGTGATAGATCACCATCAGCGGGGTCGGGCGTACTCCCTGGTTTTCGACCACGTCATGGATCTTGAGGAAGGCGGAGTTCAGAGAGCTGGTAATCGTGCGCTGCAGAACAAGGTTCGGACCATGCACCGACGTCTCACGAACACTGCCCGAGATGCGGAAGATGCAGTCTCCCTGCTCCCAACTCTCAGACCAGCAGACGTTCTCCGCAGGAGTATTGGAGATGGAGCCGTGCAGCCCCAGATCTTCCCCCTGATCGCGAGAAGGAGCACCGGCAGTGGAGAGCCCGCAGGTGGTCAACAGGCCCCCGCTAAATCCCTTCAGCCACTCAAGGCCTCGACTGGAGTAGTACGCCGGATGCACCATGCCGGTGGGAGAGTGCCAGCAAAGGGATCGGCCTTGAAAGCTGGCCTCGTAGATATCGAGACCCTTGTCCGGCACCACCCAGAATTCAAGGCCTTTTGCGGTGCGCACGCGCAGAGTGCTGGTACCCTTTGCCTTGCCCTCTGCGTGCGTGAACGGGGAGATTCCCCCAACTTGTGAGAGCCGGCCTACGTGACTCATCATCTCCGGACTAAAGTTGCGTGGCCACATCTGCATCGCTCCTCATTTGAATGCAACTCGCAGACGCTATGCTCTCACAGTTTAAGGGAAGAATTCAGGTTCGGGCAAAACGCTCTCGGGTACAGCGGTTGCGCAGCACTATGGCAGCTTCTTCAACCAGATATTGCGATGAGAGATCTTTACATCGCCGCCGCCCTCGATCTCAAACGCGAGCACACCCTTCGCGCGGAAGAACTTCGGATCGGTGTCGACCAGCATCGCCATGACGTGCCCATTGACGATGTGAGTAAGGGTGTGGCCATCGGCGATGATCTCGACCTGGTTCCATTCACCTGGTTTGATGTAGGACTTCAGCTCATCGGAGCTGCCCAGTGTCGCCAGCAGGCGCGGCTTGCGGTTGGGTTCCGTGGAAACGACCTGTCCGCGCCAGGCAATGATGCCGCGAGGGCTGTCCTGTTCGTAGAGCTGGCCGGTGTAGCGGTTGTTGTAATCGAAGTCGCCCTGGTAGCCCGTGAGGTTCCACTTGGCGTGCTGCTTCAGCAGAGCCTGCCCCTTCTCGAATCGTTCCTTCTGCTCGGGAGTCATCTGTGCCAAACGGTCCGGCGGAATCTGGCGGGGCGTTGGCGGGACAAGTGCACTGCGGTACTGGATGCCGCCGTTGGCTCCAGTGCCCTCAAGCTTCATCTCTACCTTCAGCATGAAATTGCCGACCTCGCCGCCCTTCCAGATGATGTTGGTCGTGCCGGAGGGATGCGCGTCGCTCGACACCCCGACGATGGAGCCATCTTCAACGTGCCATACTTCGGACGGGCCGTCCCAGTTGTTGAGGGTCTTGCCGTCGAAGATCTGCGTCCAGCCCTCGTGATCGTTGAAGTCGATCGGCTCCGGCTGCACAAACCGCGTCGCCCCTGCAGCACGAGGAGCAGCGGGCTTTTGAGCAACGGAAGCGATCACGCCAAAAGCTGCAAGGCAGGTAAGCGTCAGGATGGCTCGGCATCCCATGCGATTCGACATGATGGTCTCCTTAAGAACTTCGTTGAACCGTGAATCAGGCGAGCGGGATCTGCTCCCATTGCTTTGTCTTCGCCGATTTCAGAATGGCATCCGTCACATAATCGACGGCCAGCCCATCCTTGAAAGTGGGAGCTGCCTCGCGCTTCTCTCCCAGTGCTGTGACGAAGTCGGCAACCTGGTGGATGAAGGTATGCTCGTAACCAATCTGCAGGCCGGGAACCCACCATTGCTTCATATACGGGTGGTCGCCGTCGGTGATGTGGATGCTCTTCCATCCGCGAAGACGGCTTTCATCGCGATGATCGAAGTACTCCAGCCGATGGAGATCGTGCAGGTCCCACCGCGCCGAAGCCTTCTCGCCATTGATCTCCAACGTGAAGAGCGCCTTGTGACCGCGAGCATAACGCGTCGCCTCAAACAGAGCCATGGAACCGTTCTGGAAGCGGCCGATGAACGAGCTGGCATCGTCAATGGTGA
>DASTSJ010000054.1:0-4781 GCA_035760765.1 Edaphobacter sp.
GTGCGCAGCAGCAGATCGATGCGTGGGCACAGGCCGCTACCCTGCTGGAGTATGACCCCAAAGAGAGCTCGCAGGCGTGGTTCCAGGTGGAATGGACGCTGAGTTCGATTGCCATTAGTGAATCGGTACTGGTGAATGAAGACTCGCTCGATCAGGCGATGGTGAAGCGCGACATCGCATGGATGAACAAGGTTGCCCATCGCACGGTCGACTTCGACAAGGCGAGCAACCAGCGGAACAATCATCATTACTGGCGAGGGCTCGCTGCAGTGGCTACAGGCGTGATTTCCTCTGACGACGATCTGTTCAGTTGGGGGGTTGGAGTCTATCGCGAGGCGATCAACGAACTGGATGAGCGCGGAGCTTTTCCGAAAGAGATGGCTCGTCATGAGAGAGCCATCCACTATCAGTCCTTCGCGCTGCAGCCGCTTGCTCCACTGGCTGCGTTGGCGGAGCGGCAACACGTCCCCCTTTTCACCTATCGCTCGCCTTCAGGCCGTACCATCAACGATGCAGTTGATTTCCTTGGGAAGGCGCTCGCAGATCCCTCGATCGTCAAGGCGTATACCCCTGAGGATCAGCTTGTCGATCATCCCGGCAGCGACTTCTTCAGCTTCGCAGAGTTCTACGCCAACTCGCCGCACCCTTCACCCCTTCCGGCCTCTATCCGCGAGGGCCTGAAGCAGCCTACATTTGCCACACGCGTCGGAGGCAGCATTACCGTCCTGGACGGTATGCCTGCCGGCAAAGACTGACGTCTCTTTTCTGGAGGTCCCATGAAGCGCGTCCGCTATACCAAGTTCACCGGCGATCTTTCTTCCAGCTTCGATCTGGAAGATCTCATGCAGGCCCTCTCTGATTTCCTGCTCGATTCAGGATTCAACGATCCTTATTCGAACTTCCGCGAGTTTAACGACCAGACACTGGAGAGCCTGCGCGACGCCATTCGGCAGGCGCTGGAGTCCGGCGAACTGCTGGACGAAGAAGCTCAGGAGAAGTACGAGACGCTCAGTGAAGACCAGGTGGAAGAGCTGATCGACAAGATCATTCAGAAGATGCAGGACCAGAACTTCATCAACGCCGAGACACCTGAGCAGGGGCAGGGTGACGTTGGCCAGGGCGAGGAGAATGCCAGGTTTGAAGTGACGGATAAAGGCATGGACTTCCTCGGCTATAAGGCTCTGCGCGATCTGCTCGGCCCCCTGGGCAAGTCGAACTTCGGTCGCCACGATACGCGACACGAAGCTGCTGGCGTCGAGATCAACGGCTCGTCCAAGCTGTACGAGTTCGGGGACACGCTGAACCTGGACGTGACCGCAACGTTTTCGAGCGTGTTTGCACGCGAAGGCATCGGGACGGCGGTTGAGGGTGAGGAGCACAGGCCTCTTAACATCGAGTACTCGGACCTGCACGTGCACCAGTCGGACTACCAGTCCTCGTGCGCTACCGTCGTACTGCTGGATTGCTCACACTCGATGATCCTCTACGGCGAAGATCGGTTTACGCCGGCGAAGCGCGTTGCGATGGCACTCTCGCACCTGATCCGGACGCAGTTTCCCGGTGACACGCTGAATCTGGTGCTCTTTCATGACACCGCCGAGGAAATTCCAGTCTCGCAGCTCTCGCGCGTCAAGGTCGGTCCGCACTACACCAATACCAAGGATGGTCTGCGCCTGGCGCAGCGCATCCTGGCGAAGCAGAACAAGGACATGAAGCAGATCGTCATGATCACAGACGGCAAGCCTTCCGCGCTGTCGCTGCCGGACGGCCGCATCTACAAGAACGCCTTCGGACTTGACCCGCTGGTGATAGAGGAGACGCTCGAGGAGGTCTCCCGCTGCAAGCGTGCGGGCATCATGATCAACACCTTCATGCTGGCAAACGACTTCACGCTCATGCAGTTCGTCCAGAAGGTCAGCGCGATGTGCCGAGGGAAGGCCTACTTCACGACCCCACAGACGCTTGGCAACTACCTGTTGATGGATTTCATGTCGCGCCGGATGAAGACCATTCATTGATCTGCCGGCTTGCAGGCTTGCGCAGGAAACGGGTAGAAACTTTTTCCCTACCCTTTTCGTATCTTCCAGCGTCCTATGTGCCAGCGTGTCACTGAAGTGTGCGAGGACACGGAAGGAGTTCCATGACGCCACAGGAACAAGAGATGCTTCAAGGTCTGATTCAGCGCGTAAATCAGACGCAGCTTCAGGAGAAGGATTTCGACGCAGAAGAGATGCTTCAGCAGACACTTGGGAAGAATCCCGACGCTCTGTACATCCTTGCGCAAACGGTCCTGGTGCAGCAGTACGCCCTGGAGCAGGCGCAGAACCAGCTTGAGCAGCTTCGCCAGCAGCAACAGCAGCCACGTCGCTCGTCGAGCTTTCTCGGCAACCTGCTTGGACGCAATGAGGAACCCGCGGCTGCACCGCCTCCGCCTCCGCAGTATTCGCAGTATGCGCCACCGGTTCCTCAGCCCGGATACGCCCCCAGCTATGCACCGGGCTATGGTGCTCCGCAATCGGGTGGCTTTCTTCGCTCGGCTATGCAGACAGCGGCAGGCGTTGCTGCCGGAGCGCTGGCCTTCGAAAGCATCGAAGGTCTTCTGCACGGGTTCGGACCTGCGGCGGGGTATGGTTCCGGATTCGGAGGCTTCGGTGAGCGCCCCGAGATCATCAATAACTACTATGGCGATTCCGCGGATCGCCCTCACGAGGAGCATCTCTCACCGGATATTGAAGACCGCCGCGGAGAGTCTGCTTTTTCGCAGGCAGTGGATAGCAACGATCATGGCTACGGCTTGATGGATAACGACTCATCTGCGAACGACGACACCTTTGCAGACGACTCGAACTTCGACGACAGCTCTAATTTCAGCAACGATTTCGATTCAGGCGGAGACGATAGCAGCTTCTAGCTGCTATCAGTCCCCTTCTTTTTCCTTGTCCTTGTGGTGAAGGTCAAGACCGAACTTCGGTGCTCCCTTGGATCCGCTGATCTTGATGGGGATCTCCGCACCCGCACCATGCTTCCGGAAGAATGGATCCACGGGCTTCAACAGCCACGACTTCCACCACGTCGCGACCATGTTCGACAGCGCTGCCTTGGTCCTCACCTTGCCGTTGAAGTCCAGCTCGTTTCCATCCAGAGAGTAGACGCCGGCCAGATTGACATCGGCTCCGGGAAGCTCGTATGCCAGACGGCTGAAGCGTAGTTTGCCCGCTGCCATGCGAAACGTGCCAACCATGCGTGAGCTCACATCGTCTGCTCCGGGTTTGGCTTGCTTCGGTTGCCCTTGTGCGCGCAGGCTGAGCATATCAACTTTGTCCTGCCATTCAGGATTGACAAAGTGAATCGAGCGCAGCGTGAACTGACCGTTGAGGCCTAGCTTTTGAGTCACGCTTTCGTCACCTGGCCGTATGGCGAGCTTGGTCCTCATCTGCAGCCGACCGGTCATGATAGGTGGCTGTTGCTTAACGGCAAGATCGAGGAAGTTCTGGATCTTGCCGTTCGGAACCACCACATCCAGATCAATCTGGTGACCTTTCCCCTTGACGTTGACGATTGCGCCCTTACAGGTGAACTCGGAATCTGCCAGCTTCGCCTCGACGGGCTGCAGATACGTATCCCCACTAGTCCCATCCACGATCGCATGAAATTTTGTATGAAGCGGCACTGGATGGTTGGCTGTATCGATCGAAAAATCAGGAACCTCGGTGGTACCGTCCACTACGATACGATTGAGCTGCCCGGTAAACTCCCCGGTGGAGGAAAGGATTCCTGCAATTCCCTTGATGGTATTCAGGTCAGCATGCTCGAAGGTGTATCTGCCGGTTACATCCGAATCGCCGGGATCCTCGTTCACCCACGGCCCGAAGGTGCCGATCGCATGGATCTCTCCTGTCGGAATCGCGTTGACGAGAGTCGCATCGTAGCGCCAGGGACTCTCCGGCCCAATGTTGTGCATCACAATGTGGCGCAGATAAAACTCCTTGGGGTCCTTATCCGGTTTCGCCGTCCCGATGATCAATCTGGAGTCATCACAGTCGATCTGATCAACGACGATCTTGATCTTGCCGAAATGGTGGGCGTTTCCTGACGCCTGCCTCCGCATCTCCTTGGGAGGCACAGTGATGGTCATCCCCTCTACCTTCACGGTTCCGACGTGCATGGGCTTTTGAAAGAGGCCAAGCGTATTCGCGTGAAATGAAAAGTGCCTGATTGCAATGAGTGGTTGGGTCGCTCCAGCAGCAACCACATCGTCTGGCGGGAAGATTCGAAGGCCGTCGCCTGAGACCTCGAGTCCCTTGAGCACGGACACGTGAAAGGCATCGAGATCGACGCGGCTGTCAAAACGAGTGCTCAACGTCTCGATGACTCTGCCTCGAAGGATTGGATCTGCCCGATGAAGCATGATCTCCAGAGCAGTAGCAAGGCAGATGACGACCACCAAGGCGGATATACCAATCCAGCCCCAAACTCTCCGTTTGCGGGAGCGAGGTGAAGATAACGTGCTATTTGTGTTCTGTTTAGAGTCGTTCACAAGAAGTTGGATGCATAGAGACCCTCTGCAGTCGTTGGGAGCCAATCTTCCTCAAATTCTGTGACAAACGACACAAAAAAAGCTGTTACCCTTCTGCTCACCCCGTATCTAACGGGTCAGACAGGGATCGAAGCTTGCCCCTGAAACTCAAGGAGATTTCATGAAGAACTCTTTCAAGGCAATGATGTTAAGCGCAGCCGTTACGGGACTGCTGAGTGGCTCTGCCGCTCCGATTCACGCCGCG
>DASTSJ010000055.1:0-2429 GCA_035760765.1 Edaphobacter sp.
AGGCCGTCGGTGGCGAGCAGGTAAAGATCTCCCTCCTGAGCTGAGTGCTGCTGGATCTCCGGTTCGACAGAGGGTTCTGTGCCTACAGCGCGGGTGATGACGTTCCGCATCGGAGATTCGAGCGCCTGCGCGGCCGTAATCTGTCCGGCGCGAACCTGCTCCTCGACGAGGGAATGGTCTACCGTAAGCGGTTCCAGCCGCTTGCCCCGCCACCGGTAACAGCGGCTGTCGCCGACATGCACTAGCCCAAGTGAGGGCGCACTGTGTTCCTCGACGGCGCTGTCCTCTGGCGCGGCATAGACCAGCCCGACGAGCGTGGTCCCCATTCCGGAGAGATTCGGGGTTTTACGAGACTGATGGAAGATGGCGCGATTTGCTGCCTGAACAGCCGCTGCAATTTCGGACCGAATACGGGAGGCCTGAAGTCCATCTTCGGCCCGAACCCGCGACAGCTGCGCGACGAACGTTTCGGCAGCCAGGTGGCTGGCGATCTCGCCGCCCGCCGCTCCGCCCATACCATCGCAGACCACGAAGACGCTGTGCCGAGGTGCGGCAGCGCACGCATCCTCGTTGTGGCGCCTCACCTGCCCACGGTCCGACAGCATTGCGAAGATCGTTCGAATCGGCTTCCCTCTCCCGGGCAGTTTCGTGCCCGCAGAAAACAATACACGCCAGCCGGAAGAAGGCAAAGACTGAGTTACTGTTGAGAAGAAGATGAAAGCGACCGGCTCGATGAAAACTGGGAACCGCATCCTGAAGCGGGACAATCTAAACGTCCTGCGCAAGATGGAGAGCGAATCCGTCGAGCTGATCTATATTGACCCGCCTTTCAACACTGGACGCGTCCAAAAACGGGTTCAACTGCGAACGGTTCGCGATGAGGCTGGAGACAGGACCGGCTTCGGGGGGCACCGGTATCGAACCGAGAGGGTAACCACCAAAGGCGAGAATAATGGTTATCACGACCAGTTCGATGACTTCCTCGGATTCCTGCGGCCCCGGCTTGAAGAGGCCTACCGCGTCCTGGCTCCTCAGGGCTCACTCTTCTTCCATATCGACTACCGCGAGGTTCACTACTGCAAGGTGATGCTGGATGAGATCTTTGGCAACGGCGGTACTGTCCAAGGCCGCGACTGCTTCCAGAACGAGATCATCTGGGCCTACGACTACGGCGCTAGATCGAAGAAGCGCTGGCCAGCCAAGCACGACAACATCCTTTGGTACACGAAGGACCCGAAGCACTACACCTTCAACCTGGATGAATGTGACCGCATCCCCTACATGGCTCCGGGGCTGGTGGGTGCGGAAAAGGCCTCCCGGGGCAAGACCCCGACCGACGTATGGTGGCACACCATCGTCTCCCCCACCGGAAAAGAGAAGACCGGGTATGCAACCCAGAAGCCGCTGGGAATTCTGGAGCGGATCGTGAAGGTCCACTCAAAACCTGGTGACACCGTGCTCGATTTCTTCGCCGGGAGCGGAACAACCGGAGAAGCCGCAGCGAAACACGAACGTCGCTTTATCCTGGTGGACCAGAATGCCGATGCGGTCAAGCTTATGAAGAGGCGGCTCGCCGCTTACCTGCGCTGAGCCTCAGGTGTTCAGCTGGGCGACGGCCTTGAACCCATACGTCTCGTAGCGCGTTGTGAGCTTTCCATCGGCTACGGTCACCACGGTAAAACCTTCTGGCGTTCCCATACGGATTCCCTTCCACCAGTTTCCGCAGACGGCGCCGCAGGTGATGTACGGAATGCCGTGCCACTCTACGCGCTCGTTGATGTGGGTGTGGCCCTGGAGCACTCCCAGAACATTGTGGCCTTCAAACAGCTTGATCACCTCAGCAGAGTTCGCCACGGACATGCCATGATGCGCCGGAGGCGTCGCAGGAACAGGGACATAGGAATCGAACGCCGTGACCAATGGGATGTGGACGGAGACGATAATCGGCGTCCCCGCAGGCACAGAGGCGAGGTCCTGCTTGATCCAGTCCATTTGGGCGGCGTCGATGCGGCCCTCGTAGGAGCGGTCGGAGGTGATCCCGATGGAGTCGAGCACGAGGAAGTGGTGGCCCTTGTGATCGAACGAGTAGTAGGGCTTGCCAAAGCGGTCGCTGAAGAGCTTTTTGCCGTAAAGCGGATCGGTCGGGGAGACTCCGCTCTGGGGAAAGATACCCACAACATCATGATTGCCAATGGTGTGGTGGACCTTCATGCCGAGGTCCTGCTCGGTCTTCTCGTAGAGGTCAAAGAGTGACAGCGCGCGCTGTTTGGGGACGGCGAGCGAGTCGAAGACATGATCTCCGCCCTGGATGGCGAAGTCGGCCTTGATGCGGCGAGCCTTCCTGAAGGCCATGTCGGTTCCCTTCGCCGCGTCCAGCTCCGGCTGGATGTGCGTGTCCGTGAGGAAGAGAAAGGTAAATGGCTCGGCTT
>DASTSJ010000056.1:0-21653 GCA_035760765.1 Edaphobacter sp.
ATCCCAAGCAGTTCTTCCCGCCGATGCCTGCGGATAAGGTCGCGGTCGGCTATCTGGTCGGAGACGTCGAGCCTACCGAGGTGACGCAGTCGATGGACTACATCATCACCGGTAAGGCTCCTGCAGGCACGCGTTACAAGCTGCTGAAGCCGGGCGGCTACCCCGGGATGATCGGGGCGATGTTCTGGACCATCGACGCAGACCGTCGCGCCAACTACATCTTCTCGAACTCCGTGGGACCGCTGCTGCACGGCTATCCTTCAGCCAAATAGGGCTGCCTAATTCAAGGCAATAGGTTGTAGCGTTCGTATCAGCCGCTACAACGATCACAGAAAGAGACGAAAAGAAGCCCCCATCCGATCGGAATGGGGGCTTCGCCTCTTTACGACTTCGTCTGACGATTCAGAGCCAGGAGCGATTACCGTTTGTGGGGGAGGGACCACCGGATTCCACCACCAAACGTTTGCTTGTAGAACTCCCTCTGGATCGGGTAGTTCGTGCTGCCGTTGTAGAAGCCGAAGACTTCGTTATTGAGGTTCAGTGCATAGGCAACCGCGGAGAACCCATTCGGCAAGCGATAGGTTCCCTGCAGGTCAACCTGAAGGTGCGAATAGAGATACGTGTCGCCATTCGGCCCCTTGATACCTCCGCCCGTTGCAACATAGCCGGTGTTTGAAACCGGATCGCCTCCTGCATATACGATCGGGCCGGCGCTGCTGTCGCTGTATTGATACGCGAAGATATTCGCCGCGTTATAACTCAGTCCCAATCGCATCGAAAGGTTCCGCTTATCGTAGGTAGGGCTGATGTTCCACGTGTGAGGAGCCTGTCGTAACAAATCGGGTTTGTCCGATCGGGTGATCCCTGTCGGAGATCCGTCAGGATTGAGCGGGGCTGGAAACGTCACCTGCGAAGCCGTGTATCCGTAGTTCGCCGAAAGACCCAAGCCACTCGCCAATCCCGGCAGATAGCCGAAGTGCTGCTGGAAGGCGACCTCGAAGCCATACACGTATGCACTGCCTGCATTCTGTGGCTGCGTCTGGATGGTCCCGTCAGAGAGCGTGGTATTCAGAGGAACGATCGGATCGGTCAGGCGCTTGTAGAAGACGCCGGCCTGAAGTAGGCCCACGGGGTTCAGGCTCCGCTCATAGAGCAG
The DNA here is from genome assembly GCA_035760765.1 of Edaphobacter sp. GTDB lineage: Bacteria > Acidobacteriota > Terriglobia > Terriglobales > Acidobacteriaceae > Edaphobacter. Next base: position 1,157 of record DASTSJ010000056.1, read on the forward strand.
GTCCAGATTGTCTGCGTGCTCCGCCTTCAGGTTTGGATTACCGATACTCGATGTGGTACGAACTCCGCCAGGCGATACCGTTGCGAACGAGACTAGGTCCGAAAAGTTAGGCCGTGACAGACCCCGACCGTAGACCAGACGAAGACCGCTGGCTGAATCGAGGGTGTAACGAACCGATGCACTGGGCAGCACATCGAGATAGGATCCACTCGTGGCGACAGGCGGCGCATCGGGAACCTTGTTGCCGTTGTCGTTCACCTGGGTATCTTCAAAGCGAACCCCGGCAACGATACGGAATCGTCCAAGGTCGACGGTGTTCATGGCGTAGCCGGCGCCAATCTTCTCCACCAGATTGAAATTGTTGGTGTTGATATTCGGATGATGCGGATCCGCCGTCACGGCTGAGAACGCCCGCACTTTGTCATAGTCCGCCGTGGGACCGAACGTGTAGCTGCCGCCGTAGTAGTCGGGATCTGTGAAGTTCCCGAGGAAGTGGGTAAGTGCAAGGGAGGGGTCGTTCGCATTGGCTGCGGGTACGGTGAAGATTTGATTCTGGTTGGCAAACTTGTGCGCATTCTGAAAGCGGCCGCCAAACTCAAACGTACTCGCATGACCGCCAAGGCTATAGCCGGTCGCAAGCGAAGCGCCGAAACCGAGATCGACCTCCGGGTCGTAGTAGTTGTTGATCCTTTGTCCCGCAAAGAAATACTGCTGCGGATCGAAGATATTTGCGTTCTGAGCTGTCAGCTTCGGTGTGAGTGGATTGGAGTTATCCAGCGTATAGGCAACGGATCCGTTTAGAACGGAAGCATCTCCGGGATTGAATGTTGCATTGGAATAGCCTTCATCCCGCGTTCGTCCGACTGAAGTCTCCACGTCCCACGCCAGCAGGGACCTTGAGATCACATGCCGTCCTCCAAGCTGGAGGCTGCCGATGTCCTGAACAGGACGTCGAATGGAAGCGTTGAACTGCGAGGAGCCCAGTCCGTCCGGCTGCCCCTGCTGCGTAAACGATGTGGTCAGGTTGTAATCCCATTCGTCACCGAAATTGTGAAACAGCGAGTAGAGTCCCTTCAGGTAGATATTGGAGGTGTCGCTGAAGCGATAGTCCGCCGTGCCTGCAAAACCCATTCGGCTGCGATAGTAGCGATAGTCACGCTGATCGTATCCGCCCAAAGAGACTGGAGCAGGCTCGACATCGTTAATGCCGCGGCCGTTCCAGTCGTACGATCCTCCGAACAGAAGTCCCAGCTTCTTTCCTTCCAGAAAGCGCTTCCCCAGCGTTCCATCGAACTGGTAGACCGATCTTCCACCAATGATCGGCGTATATCCGCCGGTCGACTCGAGCGACAGCGTGGGTGTGTTTTCCGCGCTCTTCGTTCTCAAATCGACTGAGCCGCCAATGCCGTCCCCAGGCATATTCGCCTGCAGCGTCTTGTTGATCTGCACCGACTCGACGAGGTCCGCCGGAATAATGTCGAGCTTGATCTGTCGAACGGTTTCGGCAGAGGCAATATTCACCCCGTCAATGGTTGTGTTCGTCAGTCGAGGCTCCGTTCCGCGCACCTGCACATATTTCCCTTCGCCTTCATCGCGCTCCAGCGTCACGCTGGGAAGCCTTCCGATTGCATCGGCAACGTTCGCGTTGGGCAGGCTTTTGATGACATCGGACGGAAGCACGTTAATGATGTTGTCGGCATGCAGCGTCCTGTTGATCGCCTCGATTTCACCGCCCTGGCGGCCGGAGTAGACCTGCATAGCCTGCTGCGCCGACGCGACGCTCAACGTAACGTCCAACCGTGAGGTCTGACCCGCGACCACGGTTATTTTGTTGACGGAGGTTGCAAAGCCCGCGTACGAGATCTTCACGACATAGTCGCCGGCGTTCAGCGCGCTCAACGTAAACTGACCCTGCGCATTCGTGATCGCAGTCGATCCCCCAGGGTCCGAAGCTACCTGAGCCCCCTGCAGCGACCCGCCCTGGACATCGACAACAGTCCCCGTAAGTGCTCCCTTAGCGGACTGGGCTAGCACCGGTACGGCGCCTACTGGAAGAAGACACACAATCGCGAACAAGCGCCTTTTAAAGCGTCCCAATAACATCGATTTCTCCCGTTTGTTCTTCTCAAAAACTTGAATGGATCAAGGGAAACGCTCCTGCTCGGACTGCTGCCTCAGCAGAGTCAATAACGGAGCGCTCTATGACTTTGGGCCAAGCCTAGGAGCCGGGTTTTACCGGGAGGTGAAACTTTGGTGAAAGGCGCGTAAACCCTTCTTAAGGTTGAATTAAGGTTTGATATTCTGGTGGGCTTTTCGATTCGGACATGCACGACATCGAGCCGGAAAATGCCGGTGAAGACAGCAAACACCATCACAGTCAGCGCTAACCCGCTACGTCGCGATATCGAGCGATCACCGCCGGCGAGAACCTGGGAATCGATACCCCAGGACGCGAGGCCTGCGGCAGGAGAACACTGCGCCGCGGCAGCGGCTCCTGGATGCGTGCGTCCAGAGTGTGGCTCGTCCGCTTCCTGTTTAGAATAGGAGTTACATGAAGATCGTCATCGCTGAAAAAGTCTCCCCTGCCACCCTCGCCGTCTTCCAGCAGGAGCCCGGCTGGCAGATTGTCACCGCCGATCAGATCAAGAACGGACTTCCGGCCGAGCTGGCCGACGCCGATGCCCTGGTTGTGCGCTCCGCCGTTCAGGTCGACTCCAAACTGCTGGAGTCTGCACCGAAGCTTCGCGTCATCGGCCGTGCCGGTGTCGGCGTCGATAACATCGAGACGGACGCAGCGACCCGCGGCGGCATCGTCGTGATGAACACGCCCGGCGCGAACGCCGTCGCCGTCGCCGAGCTGACACTTGGCCTGATGGTCTCGATGGCTCGCTCCATCCCCCGCGCCAACGCCACCATGCACGAAGGCAAGTGGGAGAAGAAGACCCTGCAGGGCCGCGAGCTGCGTGGCAAGACGCTGGGCATCGTCGGCCTGGGCCGAATTGGTCTCGAGGTCGCTCGCCGCGCCCGCGCCTTTGGCATGGAGCTGATCGGATACGATCCGTTCATCGCGCCGGTGATCGCTCGCGAGAACGACGTCACCCTGGTTCCCATCGATGAGATCTTCCGCCGCTCCGACTACCTGACGCTGCACGTCGGCCTGACTCCGCAGACCGAGGGCCTGATCAACGCGACCTCGCTGGCCATCATGAAGAAGGGCGTCCGCATCATCAACTGCGCCCGCGGCGAATTGATCGTCGAACAGGCGCTGGCCGATGCCCTCAAGTCCGGTCACGTCGCCGGAGCCGCGCTGGACGTCTTCCATAAAGAGCCGTTGAAGGACTCACCCTTCTTCTCGCTCGACAACGTCATTCTTTCGCCGCACATCGCGGGCTCGACCGACGAGGCCCAGGAGGCTATCGGAATCCAGCTCGCGCGCCAGGTACGGGACTACCTGAAGCTGGGCGTGGTGCAGAACGCAGTCAACCTGCCCTCGCTGACGCACGAAGAGTACACCGAGATCGCACCTTACATCGATATGGCCGAGCGTCTTGGGCAGTTTCTGTCACACGCTACGCCGGGCAATCTCGAAAACATCCAGATCAGCTACACCGGGCGCCTGGCCTCGGGCAAGACGGATCTGGTTCGCAACGCCGCACTGGCAGGTATCTTCGCGGGATCCGACGGCAACAACGAGTCTCAGAAGGCAGCCAACCGCATCAACGCTGCAGCCATTGCGGAAGAGCGCGGAATCCGGGTGCAGGAAGACAAGAAGGAGTTCACTACCGGCGGCGCAGGCTCCGTCCTCAAGCTGGTGCTGCATTCCTCGGCTGGCGATGCTTCGGCCTCCGCCACGGTGCTGCATGGAAGCTCGCCGCGCCTGCTGACCTATGATGGCATCGACATCGAGGCTCCGCTGACTGGCACGCTGCTGGCCATCCGCAACCACGACGTTCCTGGCGTCATCGGGCGCATTGGGACCATCCTGGGCGAGCACTCGATCAACATTGCGAATTTCGCCCTTGGACGTTCGACCCGTTCTCAGCGTGTGCCGCAGGGACAGGCCCTGGCGGTCGTCCAGATCGATGTTCCGAACGCGGCAGCGGCCAATGCTGCCATCGAGGCGCTGCGCAAGGTTGAGGCTATCGCCAGCGTCCGCCTGGTGGAGCTGGGCAAACTATAGATTCACCTCTAGACAGCCCTGCACCCCAAAAGGTGCGGGGCCTTTTCTTTTTCCGGTCTCCGTTAGAATCAGTGACAGAAGCTGGTTCTGCTGATTTGCAGAACCACAGTCCATCACAGGAACAGTCACCACCATGCCCCTCTACGAATACGAATGCACGGAATGTCACGAACGAACCGAGAAGATCCAGAAGTTCTCTGACCCCGAGATCACGGTCTGTCCGCATTGCAGCGGACACCTGGAGCGCGTCCTTTCGGCACCTGCAGTCACCTTCAAAGGCGGTGGATGGTACGCGGACGGCTACGGCAACGCAAAGCCGAAGACGGCAGAGTCCAGGTCCGAGTCGAAGACGTCCTCCTCGGCTTCTTCCACCACGTCCTCAAGCGACTCCGGCAGCTCTTCTGCTGCGTCAACTCCCGCGCCGGCAGCGGCGCCCGTCACGAAGTAATTTTTCGAGCTCGGAACACGAAGGCCAGAGACGATCATCGCTCTGGCCTTTTCTTTTGTTCCTGATCCGCGCATGGCACGCAATCAATGGACTGCGCCTAGCTCAACTTGACCGATTCCAGGTACTGATAGTTTTCCTTGAGGCTCTCGAAGATGGGCAGCTTCGTCTCATCCTGGTCGACCAGCGCGAGGTGCACTCCCTGCGAACGCGCCTGCGAGATGAGCTTCGGCCAGGGAATGCTGCCCTTGCCCAGCTCGATGATGTGCTGCTCCTGGTTCGGCGCATAGTTCACCGGCGAGTTGGCCACGCGGTCCTTCAGATGAATCAGCACCAGTCGGTCGGCGTACCTCTTCATCATGGCGGAGGGATCCTGTCCGGCCTGCGTCAGCCAGTAGAGATCGAACTCCAGCTTCACCAGCGCGGGATCGGTGTTCTTCATCAGAACGTCGAAGCCGGTGGTGCCGTCCATCGGCTTGAACTCGTAGTTATGGTTGTGAAAGCAGAGCTGCATGCCGGCGTCGTGCACCTTCTTGCCCCACGTATTCAGGTTGGTCGCTGCCTCTTTGAATCCAGCCGGCGAGCCCCACAGCCTCGGCGGAAGTATGGAGCAGACCATGTACTTCAGCCCGAGCTGACGGGCATAGTCGATCCTCGATTCAATCATGTCGTAATCGAAGTGGCCGGAATCGGATTTCAGGCCCGAGTCGTTGACGATCTTGCGAAGCTCCTGCGGCGGATGGCTGTAGGCGATCGGATAGAGCTCAATCTGGCTGAAGCCGATCTGGTGGATGCGCTTCAGAACTCCGGCAAGATCGCTGGGTGCCTGCTTGCGCACCATATAGAGCTGTACCCCATAGGCCATGCCATCGTGGTTTCCGGCGAATGCGTTCGAGGCGCGCAGGGTGCAGCCTGCGGCCGCAGCCATGGCAGAGAGGCGGAGAAATTCACGGCGTGTCGTCATCAGATCGTCTTCCTGTCTGTGTTATCGGGCTTCGTTTTCAGTCGGATGTTGTGCGGTGTACTCGGAGCAGCAGGGCTTCTGTCTCGGCTGGAACTCCATCAGCTCCACGCGAGTCAGATCCGGATCGAAGAGGTTGAGCTGCGTCTTGCCATCGTGTCCGGTCTTCGCAGCGGTGCAGTTCGGCCCCTCGCAGTGGTTGCGTTCGAGCGCGGCGATAGCGTCGCTCATATGCGTCACACCCAGCGACATGTGGTCCGAGCTGCCTAGCTGCTTCGGCGTAGCGTCGGGGGCGACGTTCAGCATGTACTCCAGCCAGTCGGAGCCCTCGGGCACCTGCTGGCTGATCCAATCCGTCGTCGTCTCATTGCGTCCGCCGTGCCAGTACGGGCGAAAGCCGAGGAGCTCACGATAGAAACGGTTCTCGGTTGCGGGGTCTTTTACGACAAAACCCGTGTGAATGATGCGGTGCGAGACCGCAGTAGGGGAAACGGCTGGAGGAACGGCAGCGCCCCTCACCTCCTGGACGAAGAAGATCAGGTTACCCTCAGGATCGCGCACGCTGAACCTGCCCTTGCGCAAAGGATCAACGATCTGGACCGCATGCGCCTTGAGGTAGCTCTCGAGAGCGCGAGCGTCGCGCGTCATAAAGCCAACAGCCTCCAGCCGCGTTGCCGGAGCTGGCGACGGCAGCGGCGCTACCTCGATCCACTGCAAATCGCTGAGGGGATAGCGCGTGACGCCTTCAGCCTTATCTTTGCTGGAGCTGAATCCCAGTGTCTGACCGTAGAACTTCGAGGAGGCGGCGGCATCGCTGGTGTACACGCGAACGAAGGCGATGCCGGTGATAGCGGGCCGCTGCTGCGATCGTGCAAAAGCTCCTGCAGCAAATAGAACGAGGACTGCCAGCGCTGTTTTCATCGAGCGCCACTTTATCCCCCACCTCTGGCCAAGTCAATGAAGCGATCCGTCTACGCCCGCGAGAAGCTCGTCTCCTGCTTTTCGCGATGACGTTCGGCGGCCAGTTGAATCAAGCGGTCAATGAGTTGTTTGTACGGCAGCCCCGAGGCCTCCCACAGCTTGGGATACATGCTGATGCTGGTAAAGCCCGGAAGCGTGTTGATCTCGTTCAGGAAGATGCGCGGCTTTCCGGCACCCTTCTTCCCCTTCGCGGCTGGCTCCATCAGGAAGTCCACGCGGGCGAGTCCGGCGCAGTCGCAGGCTTTGAAAGCTTCAATCGCCATCTGGCGAATCTGCTTCGACTCGGCTGCGGACAGCTTTGCCGGGATGATGGGAACGCTGGCATCGGAGAGATACTTGGCCTCGTAGTCGTAAAACTCCGCTCCCGGCACGATCTCGCCGACGACCGAGGCCTCGGGGGAGTCGTTGCCGAGGACGGCGACCTCAAGCTCGCGCGGCTTGGCTCCTGCGCCACCGACGCCCTGCTCGATGACGAGCTTGCGGTCGTAGCTGGCAGCTTCATCCATAGCCGCAGCCAGCTCGGAGCGGTCATGCACCTTGCTGATCCCAACCGACGAACCCAGATTCGCAGGCTTCACAAACAGCGGATACTCGAGCACCGCTTCGATCTTCTTCCTGCAGGCGCTGGGGCTCGTACGCCATTCGCTGCGCAGAATCGTGAGCCAGGGCGTCTGCGGCAGACCGGCGGCGGCGAAGACCTTCTTCATCGCGGCCTTGTCCATGCCGACCGCCGAGCCCAGCACACCCGAGCCGACGTAGGCGATGTCGGCCAGTTCAAAGAGTCCCTGGATGGTGCCGTCCTCGCCAAAGGTTCCGTGCAGGACGGGAAAGATAACGTCGAGGTCGAGCGCGGTTCGCGTCGCGGCGACTGCGCTGGCGCTCAGCTGCAGGGGCTGGAGCGACTCAGCTGGAACGGGCGGAATGATGACCGCCTCGCCGCGCTTGAGAACGGCTGCCGTCGGGGTGGTTGCGGGGTCGCCTGCCAGCCGAGGATTCTCAGGCGTCTGCTTGCCGGTGAGCAGCGCCTGCGCGTCCGACGCCGTGACCCAGCGGCCCTCCTTGGTGATGCCGATGGGGACAACCTCGTACTTCTTCTTGTCGATTGCCTTGAGGATCGATGCGGCGGAGAGGAGCGAGACCTCGTGCTCGCCGGACCGTCCGCCGAAGAGGACTCCGATGCGCTGCTTTTTCTTCATCTCTCTCAGTCTCCGACAAGCAGACGAGGAATAGTGCGGAAGTTCCAGCAGGTAATCCGGCGGGATACCTCTCCCGCGCCACTTTCTATCCAAAATACTCAATTCAAGGGAATTTAGCACCGAACATCGGATCGGCGAGGCCAGAGTAGCTGCAGGGAAGAGGGCTTAGAGGCCAGGGGCGCTTGATCGCCGATGCCACTTCCAACGCCTGCTCAGCCGGAGCTCCGGTTCTGCATCACAAAGCGAAGGGATGTCGGTTTCGTCCTCCCGGTTCTCCTCGAGGGGTATAGGTTCATGGGTTCTGCCGCACGGTGGTTTCGAGAGAACGGTCTCTTAATCAGCTTCTTCCTGCTCTGCGTCTTCTCTGGTCTGGGACAGGCGCTTACGGGGGTTCGATCGTTCAACGCAGATCGCGCAAGTCATGGATTTGCCGCAATCTCCTTGCTTGAGTTTTTGAGGACAGGAACGTTCCTGGACGGGATCGCGGTCAACTGGCAGGCTGCACTCCTCCAGCTCTATGCACTCATCATCCTGGGAGTCTTCCTGTATCAGAAGGGAGCGCCGCACTCCCGCAAGCTGACACATCCACGCAAAAGGAGCAGAACAGAGACCTGGATCTATCGGAACTCCCTCTCGCTGGCCTTCCTGGCGATGTTCCTTCTGTCTGTGACAGCGCACGCCATCTTTGGAGCAGCAGCGAATAATGAAGAACGGATGCTGATGCACCGTCCGCCGGTCGCCGTCAGGGACTTCCTGCAGTCAGCGAAGTTCTGGACCTCGATGCTGGCCTGCTGGGAGGCGGAGTTCTTCGCGATGTTTGTGTACTTCCTGTTCACCATCTTTCTGCGACAGCAGAGTTCTCCGGAGTCCAAGCCGGAGGAAGCGCCGAATGAGGCTACAGGAGAGGTCAATAAATAACCGGTTCCCCATCGCTGCAGGTTGCATGGTGGAACGAAGTAAGCTGTTGTCTATGAATCCTCTGGTCTCGGTCTCCTGGCTTGCAGAACGTCTTGGCGATCCGCAGGTAGTTGTGCTGGATGCCACCCTTCCACCGGTGGGCGTGGTGCCCCCGGTGGACACACGCGGGCGCTACCTGGAACGGCACATTCCCGGCGCAGTCTTCTTCGACATCGATGAGCTCTCCGACCACAGCACGCCGCTGCCCCACATGCTTCCGCGAGCAGAGGAGTTTTCACGCAGCATGGAGAAGCTGGGAATCGGCGACGGAATGACGATCGTCGTGTACGAACAGGCGGGCTTATTTTCGGCTCCCCGCGCTTGGTGGATGCTGCGCACCTACGGAGCGAAGGAGGTCTACCTGCTGGATGGCGGCCTCGATGCCTGGGTGGCAGCGGGTCGGCCGCTGGAATCCGGCCCGGTGAAGCGTGACCGCGCGAGCTTCCACGCGACGCTCGATGCCGCCGCGGTGAAGAGCTTTGCGGACGTGCAGCGAATGATCGCCGGAAAGGGGCAGATCCTGGACGCACGCTCGGCAGGCCGGTTTGCGGGGACGGCCCCGGAGCCTCGAGCCGGCATCCAGTCCGGGCACATGCCGGGCTCGACCTCGGTGCCGTTTACGGATCTTGTCTCCGAGGGACGGCTGAAAGCGGCGGGTGAGCTGCGCGAACACTTTGCGGCAAAGGGCGTTGATCTTTCGCAGCCGGTCACGACCACATGCGGATCCGGGGTCACCGCGGCCGTGATCGCGCTGGGGCTTGAGATCGCCGGCGCTCGTCAGGTCAGCATCTATGACGGATCGTGGGCGGAGTACGCGCAGCGTCCCGAAGCTGTGATTGAAAAGACATAGCCACCACGCGTCTCAGTGAAAGACGGATACGAAGGTTCGCGGCGAGCGGTACTTGCAGACCAACCCAAGGATTGCAGGTCGTCAGACCGCGATAGAGAGTTCCTTGGGGACAGGCACAGCGTCCTTCCAGTCTCCAAGGCAGCGGCTCAGAAGAGCAGCGGCGCACCCTTCGCCGCAGAGCACGACAATGTCGTCGTTCTGCGCAAGCTTCCAGTCCCAGGGCAGAAATGTGATTCCGGTCGGAGTCACCGAGGCAAGGACCCAGTGATTGGTCGTCTTCTTCTGGACTCCGCAAAGGCAAGTATAAACAGGGGTTACAGCCATGGAGCTTCCTCCTTCCCTCGCTGGCGGGATCGTGCAGACTTGCTGCAGACGAGGAGAGATCGGATCGTTCGGTCATTTTTTACAGTCGTTACCTGACCCGATATTCGTGTGACGCCGAAACCAGAAGGATGGATTTATGGCTCGCGAAAAACTTTCGTCACATCCGCTGATTTACTCGGCAGCGCGTGGCCGGGGGGATTCACGTTTAGTCCGGCAGGCGGATGTTATTGCAGAAGTGACATCCGGGAGGAAGTTCGTTGGCCGCACGCCGGGCAAAGACGGCCAGCGTAGGGAAGGGCTCAATGCGTTCGAGCAGCCAGGAGAGATCGGCGCCGTCGTAACGATCGTGACTCTCCTTGACGCTGGTCCGTTTTCCGAAGAGAGCGTCCGCTTCGTCGAAGAACAAAATGGTGCGAGCAGGATCGACCGTGGCGAAGAGGCGATCGATGTTCTTTTCCGTTTCGCCAACGTATTGCGAGACAAGCTTGGAGAGATCCACCCGCACAACTTCGCGACCGGTCTCGTGCGCCAGAACCTCAGCCGCCGCTGTTGTGCTCGGACTGCTTCCGGTGAGCAGGAGCGTGCTGGAGACCGCCGCCGTCGTTGCCCCGGAGGCCACCCCGCGAAGTCGCCGAACGGTCTCGGCAGGAAGTTTAGAGAGAGATGGTACTCGGCCCGGCATGACCTTGTGTTGAACATTCATGGCGGCTCCAGGGAATGCACACACGATAGAGGAACTTTTGAAAGTTGCAAGCAGATTCTTTGTCTTTCCGGCAAAAGGCCCCAATGCGCCGGATTCCCTAGAGTTCTCTTTGTCAGATGAAGGCGAGCCTCGGCATCATCTTCGGATGCTCCGGAGGCAAGGCGACCGGCTAGAAGAAGACCTGGGCAGACGGCTGTAACTTCATTGCTGGCGAGGCTTTAGGCCCATGAAGAGATAATCGCCGTACAGGTTGGCGTTATAATCATGCTGCCGCACCAGCGTACCAAGCTGGGCGTAATGCCGGATGCTGTGAAAGAGCGCATGGAAGAACATCGTCTTCCGCGAAGTAAGCAGCATCCCGGCACTCCGTGTCTGAAACCGGATCTCCTCCGCCCAGTCCGTCTCCGTGGCAAGCGCTTGTTCATAGAGCTCCATGGCGCGGTCATGTGTCCGGTAGATGGCCTCGACGGAGTCATAGGGAACTGCAGCATAGTCCGTCTCCGGCTGGTCCAGAATGCGTTCGGCGTACCGAAGCTCGACCGCAACGATGTGCTGCAGGAGCTGCGCCACGTTAGAGACCTTCATGATGTCGCAGGGCAGCGCGAGAATCTCAGGGTGCTCGCTGATCAGTTTGCGCCACGTGCTGCTAGTTGACTGGTTCCACTGAAGTGCCTCGGTTGCTGTCAGAGCCGGTTCTGTCATCGTTCTCATTCCTCCGTGCTGTGGGTCGGCTTATCGCGTAGCCGCGTCGGCCATCCAATCCGCACCAGCGTCTCATCGGGATCACTGAGAGAGAATTCGTACATGCCCCAAGGTTTATCCTCGGGCGCTCTCTTCGCTTCAAGGATCTTGTCAGCCATCCGTGTAGCCATCTCATCGACCTCGGGAGTATAGAGATACAGCCCAAACGGATTGCAGCCCGGAATGAGCCACCCGTCCACGGCGTCGACCAGGTGAAGGTGCCCACCCTTACCGTCGCTCAGGATCCGGTAGGTCTCGTCAGGCGCACCGGCCCGATCGGCCCTGAAAAACCCCAGATGGCCATAGAACGCCTCTGAGGCGTCAAGATCATTGCAAGGCAGAATCGCCGTAAGGCGATGTTCCGGATCCATAGGTCTCCTTTGCCTTCATCGGCCCTCGAGCGCCCGATGCCCGATATCCCGGCGGTAGTGCATCCCCTCAAACGAGATCTGCTCCAGCCGACGGTAGATGCGATCCAGTGCATCCTTAAGATCGTTCGCCTCAGCCGAGACCGCGAGCACGCGACCCCCTGCCGTGACCAGCTTTCCGTCGATCAGCGCGGTGCCCGCATGGAAGACGATCACGTCGCCGCTGTCCTCACCTTCAAGGCCGCGGATCGGAAGGCCGTTCGCGTACTTTCCGGGGTAGCCTCCGCTGGCAGCGATTACAGTCGCGCTCGCACCCGGCTTCAACCGGATGGCAAGCTCGTTTGCCCTGCCGTCGATGGCGGCGTTGAAGAGGTCAAGGATGTCGTTCTCCAGCCGAAGCACGATGGCCTCGGTCTCCGGATCGCCCCAGCGCGTGTTGAACTCCAGCACCATCGGTCCGCGCGGGCTCATCATCAGGCCGATGAAGAGGATGCCCTTGAAGGGCGTGCCCTCCGACGCCATGCCGTCCACGACCTTCTGGGCGATGTTCTGCGTAACCCACTGGCGCATGGCAGGCGTCAGCAGGCCGTCGGTCGAGTAGGCTCCCATGCCACCCGTATTCGGTCCCGTGTCCCCTTCGCCCACGCGCTTGTGGTCCTGCGCGGCGGCGATCGGCACAGCGTGCTTGCCGTCACAGAGGGCAAAGAACGAGACCTCTTCTCCCGTCAGAAACTCCTCGAGCACAATCTCTGTCTCAACCGAACCCAGCAGAGCACCTGAGAACATCTGCGCCGCGGTGGTCTCCGCCTCGAGCCGCGTCTCGCAGATCACTACGCCCTTGCCCGCCGCCAGTCCGGATGCCTTAACGACCACCGGAAGCGAGAAGCGCAGCAGCGACTCGCGGACCTCGTCGAGCGTTGTGCAGAGCGCATGCTCCGCCGTCGGAATTCCGTGGCGCTGCATAAACGCCTTCGAGAAGGCCTTGCTGGACTCAAGCTGCGCTGCGGCCTTGGTGGGGCCGAAGACGCGAAGCCCGCGGCTCTCGAGCTCATCCACCAGGCCAAGCGCCAGCGGGACCTCCGGACCGATCACCGTCAGTTCCGGCGATTCGATGGCCACCAGATTCACCATCGCTTCCACGTTGTTGACATTGACCGGAACGCAGCGCGCAATACGGCTGATGCCGCCGTTCCCCGGCGCTGCCACAACCTCATGGACCGAAGACGACTTCTTGAGCGCCCAAACCAGGGCGTGCTCACGCCCTCCGCCACCAATTACCAGAACCTTCATCTGCTGAGCCTTGCTCCCTGAACGCTTTTCCTTAACCTCTTTGAGGCTAGGCATCGGAAGAGGTGAAGTCAAACAGAGCAGAGCAAAGGTGTTCGCCAAACGACAAGAGGAGCTGCGCGCGCAGCCCCTCCTTCGTTCCGATGCCTCGGCTGTGACGATCGGTCTAGCGCCCGTGACCTCCGCCATGCTGCTGGGGCATCGGTTGAGGCATGGGCTGCGGCATGGGGCGCTGCATCGGCTGCGGTGCCGGACGATACTCCGGCCGTGGCATGGGCTGCGGCATCGGGCGGTACTCAGGCCGGTACTGCGGCTGCTGCATCGGGCGTTCTACCGGTGCAGGGCGGCTCTGCTGCGGTGCTGGCCGCATCTGCTGCTGTGGGGGAGAAGGCGGAATGTTCGGTCGCACCGGCTGCACGTTCGGCTGACCCGGACGGTATTGAGTCTGCCCCTGAGGTGGCGCAGGGCGAACCTGCGGCTGCGTCGGCCTTACATTCGGCTCCGGCCGAGCGGGCTGGACCTGCGGACGACCCGGCTCACCGGGGCGGATCTCCGGCCGGCTGGGCGGAACATAGGGCTGGCCCGGACGAACCTGCGGGGTTGTCGGCCTGCCCTGCGGCTGCCCTGGCCGTGGCTGATACTGTCCCGGCCGCTGCTGGTATTGCGCTGGCCGCTGCTGGTACATCTCCGGACGGGCAACCGGACGCTGCACGCCGCGGTCTGCCTGCACCGGCCGAGCCGCCGCAACCATCGCCGGCCTACCACGGTTGGCACTGTAGAACTGCTGGCGATTCTGGGCCGCCTGCTGGCGAACCTGCAGCTGCGTACTCATCGGCGCCAGGCGAGGCTCACGCCGGGCCGCAATCTCTGTCGGCCGCGGACGCACCTGCAGTCCTCCCCGGCCGCCGTTATACGAGATGCGGGTGTTGTTGATGTACGTGCGGTTGATGTACACCGGCCGGCTGTACACGTTGGTGATTCGGGTTACGTTGATGTGCGTGACGGTGCGGTTATAGAAGAAGTGGTTGCCTCTCCAGTAGCCGCCGTAGAAGCCATAGCCGGGATATCCGCAGCCGTAGTTGATGCCGCCATAGAAGCCGATATAGCGGCCCCAGTATCCGTGGTGGAAGCGATAGTGCCCGTCGTAGAAGATCCAGTATCCGGGGGTCCACAGCGCACCGGGCCACGGCGCCGCCACCCACACGCCGGGAACCCAGTAATACCCCACCGGAGCATAGGCCCAGTAGCCCGGAGTCCACATGTAGTCGGGCTCCGGTGCGGGAGGCTGATCGTACACCGGCAGCGGCGGTGGAGGCTGATTCGCTTCCAGCTCCTCATAATCGGCCTCATCCTGGTCCGGGTTGTCCTGAGAGTCCTGAGAGTCCGCGGAGTCATAGGAGCCCTGCGCCTGCTGGCCGTCATAGGGTTGTGCCTGATCCTGCTGGCCTTGCTGGTCCTGCTGCTGATACTGGTCCTGCGAAGGTGCGCCCTGCTGCGCTCCCGTCTGCTGGTACTCCTGGGCGCGTTGCACACTCTCGTTCTGCACATTGGAGGGCGCCTGCTGCTGGGAAGGGTCAGCGGGCTGGCGTGCCGCCTGATCCTCATTCTGGCCGCCCGGCTGGCCGTTGTCCTGCACATCCATCGCTCCGCTCACAGGAGCCATATTCGCGTCCGCAGGATCAGGTCCCTGCTCCGCCGCCTGCGCCGAGGAGCGGCACCCCACAAACACTGCACCGACGCATAGCGCGAGGGCGAAGAGAGTAACTGTAAAGCGTCTCGAAAAGAAGGTCCGGATTCGTCTTTGTCCCTGTTCGTTCATGGTCCCGCCTTATTCCCTCATCCTCTATGAACACCGATTCAGTCATTCCGATGCGTTCTGATCCGCGTGAAAACCTGCGGCGAGCCTCTCTCGAAGACCTAAACACCATACCGTTTCAGGCATCCTTTTGCTCCAAAGCGCATCGCAATTCCTCCATCCTCCGTGGAACCAGTTGAGAGCCGCCAAAAGCTGGTCGTAGAATGGACGCGATGACACGACGTCGTCCCACTCTGAAGCGTTTCCGTCACGGCCGTCCCGATCGCGGACGATGAATCTGCACCAAACTCCGGCTCTCTCCTGATTTTTGATACGCTTTCCCCGTCGGACCGCGGCTGTTTTCGCAGCCTCAGGCCTCCTAACCCGCGCGCGCCCGCCGCGCTGCACTCGGAGATAAAAGAGATGTCCAGCTCACCCAACAATCCTGACAGCTTCAAAAGCAAAGCCACCCTCCAGTCCGGTTCGAAGAAGTACACGATCTTCCGGCTCGACGCCCTTCAGTCCTCCGGCGTCAACCTGAGCCGCCTGCCCTTCTCGCTCCGCATCCTGCTTGAGAATCTGCTGCGCCACGAAGACGGCCGCACCGTCACCGCGGACGACATCAAGTTCCTCGCCAACTGGGATCCCAAGGCCGAGCCATCGCGCGAGATCGCCTACATGCCCGCCCGCGTGCTGATGCAGGACTTCACCGGCGTCCCCGCGATCGTCGATCTGGCCGCCATGCGCGATGCCATGAAGGACCTCGGCGGCGACCCGGAGCGCATCAACCCGCTGCAGCCGGCTGAGCTGGTCATCGACCACTCCGTGCAGGTCGATCAGTTCGGAACCTCCGGCTCCTACGACCTCAACGCCGCGCTTGAGTTCCAGCGCAACCGCGAGCGCTACGCCTTCCTCAAGTGGGGACAGACCGCCTTCCGCAACTTCTCCGCCGTGCCTCCCGGCATGGGTATCTGCCACCAGGTCAACCTGGAGCACCTGGCCCGCGTTGTCTTCACCACCACGCCCACGACCACCCTTGACGCCGTAGCCAAGGAAGGCGGCAAGGCCAGCGTGGAGCAGACCTACGCCATGGCCTATCCCGATACCCTCGTCGGAACTGACTCCCACACCACGATGATCAACGGCCTCGGCGTGCTCGGTTGGGGCGTCGGAGGCATTGAGGCAGAGGCCGCCATGCTCGGCCAGCCAGTCTCCATGCTCGTCCCGCAGGTCGTCGGATTCAAACTCACCGGCAAACTCAAGGAAGGCACCACCGCGACAGACCTCGTCCTCACCGTCACCGAGGCTCTCCGCAAGCTCGGCGTCGTGGGCAAGTTCGTCGAGTTCTACGGCCCGGGTGTATCGCAGCTTCCGCTCGCCGACCGCGCCACCATCGCCAACATGGCGCCCGAGTACGGCGCCACCTGCGGCATCTTCCCGGTCGACAAGGAGACCCTGAACTACCTGCGCCTTACCGGCCGCAGCGCCGATCAGATCGCTCTCGTCGAGGCGTACTACAAGGAACAGGGTATGTTCCACACCGCCGACGCCGCCGAGGCCGAATACTCCGTAACCCTCGAGCTCGACCTCTCGACCGTCGAGCCGTCCGTCGCCGGACCCAAGCGCCCGCAGGACCGCGTTCCGCTGTCGCAGGCCGGACCGAGCTTTGAAAAGCAGTTGCCGACGCTGCTCGGACCCAACGCCAACCGCAACGAAGTCCGTCAGGTCCTTCGCTGGGAGGGTGAGGGTGGCCACGCCTCGCTGAACGGCAATTTGGAGAGCAGCCATGGCGCGCCGGACACCGCTGTCGGCATCCTTGAGGCCCCAAACGTCACCGTCACCAGCCGTTACGGCGTCAACCCGGAGCCCTACCTCGATCATGGCTCCATCGTGATCGCGGCCATCACGTCCTGCACCAACACGTCGAATCCCTACGTCATGCTCGCCGCCGGTCTGCTCGCGAAGAAGGCCGTGGAGAAGGGACTCTCGACTCCTCCGTGGGTCAAGACCTCGCTCGCACCCGGCTCGCGCGTCGTGACCGACTACTACGAGAAGGCCGGCCTGCAGACCTACCTCGACAAGCTCGGCTTCCAGACGGTGGGTTACGGCTGCACCACCTGCATCGGCAACTCCGGCCCGCTGCCCTCCGACGTCTCGAAGGCCATCGAGGACCACGGCCTGGTGGCCGTCTCCGTGCTCTCCGGAAACCGCAACTTCGAGGGCCGCATCTCTCCCGACGTTCGTGCCAACTACCTGATGAGCCCGCCGCTGGTGGTTGCTTACGCCCTCGCCGGTCGCATCGGTCACAACTTCGAGACCGACGCGCTGGGCAAGGACAAGAACGGCAACCCCGTCTACCTGCGCGACATCTGGCCGACCCAGCAGGAGGTCTCGGACGCCGTTGCCTCCTCCATCGACTCCGGCATGTTCGAGGACGAGTACAGCCGCGTCTCCGAGGGCGACCAGAACTGGCGCGGCCTCAAGTTCCCCGAAGGCAAGACCTACGGATGGGAGCCGGATTCCACCTACATCCGCAAGGCTCCGTACTTCGACGGCATGAAGGCCCAGCCTGACCCGGTCGAGGACATCCACGGCGCACGCGTGCTCGCGGTGCTCGGCGACTCCGTCACTACGGACCACATCTCGCCCGCAGGCTCCATCAAGCTCAACGGCCCCGCAGGCAAGTACCTCACCGACCACGGCGTCAAGCCCGCGGACTTCAACTCCTACGGCTCGCGTCGCGGCAACCATGAGGTCATGGTGCGCGGAACCTTCGCGAACGTCCGCCTGCGCAACAAGCTCGCCCCCGGAACCGAGGGCGGCGTGACGCGCCTGCTGCCGGACGATGTGCCGATGTCGATCTACGACGCATCGGTCGCCTACGCGCAGCGCTCAACTCCCCTGGCCATCCTCGCAGGTAAGGAGTACGGCTCCGGTTCATCGCGTGACTGGGCGGCCAAGGGGCCGCGCCTGCTGGGCATCCGTTTCGTCATTGCCGAGAGCTACGAGCGCATCCACCGCTCCAACCTCGTCGGCATGGGAATCCTGCCGCTGCAGTTCCTTCCCGGTCAGAACGTCGAATCGCTGCACCTGACCGGCGAGGAGGTCTTCCGCGTCGGCCAGCCCGGCGAGTTGAAGGCAATGCTGGACTCGAAGTTCGCCAACGGCAAGATCATCAGCGTCTTCGCAGAGTCCGACCTGGGCAAGACGACGGAGTTCTCCGCGACGGTGCGGATCGACACCCCGCAGGAGATCCTCTACTACCAGAACGGCGGCATCCTGCAGTACGTTCTGCGTCAGCTTGCGGCGAAGAACTAAGCTGCATCACTAACCGCAGAGGCCCGGCGATATCAGCAGCCGGGCCTTTCGCTTTTGGATTGTGGAGCTAACAGCGTGGATGATGCGACCGAAATGATGCAGCGGTGTTATGGCTACGGACGATGGGATGCGCCGTACTGGTTTATCGGTCCGGAACAGGGAAAAGGGCCGAACGAATCTGCAGAAAATGTCAGGCGTGTTGACGCGTGGGTTGAACTCGGAAGGCCCGAGGTCTGCGACTGTGCGGCATTTCATCGTCTTATCGGCGAGAGGCGGTGGCATGAAGATCCTGCGCGGCTTCAGCCGACATGGAGACGCCTTATCCTTCTACTGTTGACGTTCCTCGGCGAGTCAGCCAATCAGGAAAACCTGCGTTCCTATCAAAGCACGCAATGGGGAGCGGACCCAGGAGGTGAAACCTGCGTCATTGAACTCTCGGGGCTGGCTGTGAAGAGTTTCGCTGTTGAGGTTGACCGAATGAAATTCCGCGAGCAGAGGATCGAAACAATCTGCCAAAAGATCAAAATTCATCGTCCCCGGCTCGTGTTGATGTATGGAGTCCGCGATAAGGAAAGCTGGCAGAAGATCGCCGGCCAACCTCTCTTCGCGAGCTCGATCATTCGCTCCGAATCGACACTTTTTGCATTGACTCGCCACCCGATAGCGCATGGAAGCAGTGATGATGAGTGGGTTAAACTGGGACGTCGCCTGCGCGAATGCTGATGACAGTATTCGCAGTTTATTCTCAGTGAGTCGGCCTAGACCACGCGTGAGTAGACATAGCCACCAGCATCGAGTGCGCCGAGCAGCTCTTCTACCTGGCCGCGTCCGCGCGTCTCGAGCGTGATGTCGATGGTCGTGTCGCCGAGGTTCACGCCGTAGTAGGCGCGGTTGTAGAGCGTGTCCACGATGTTGACGCGGTAGTTCGCAATCAGTTTGGTCAATTCAGCAAGCGCGCCGGGCTTGTCGAGCAGGTGGATGCGCAGCCGGATCATGCGGCCGTCCTGCACCAGGCCGCGTTCGATGATGCGGCTGAGCAGCGTCACGTCGATGTTGCCGCCGCAGACGAGAACGGCGGTGCGCGCATTCTTGAGCGAGGTGCGCTTCTGCAGAAGGGCAGCCAGTGCGGTCGCTCCAGCGCCTTCCGCGAGGGTCTTTTCCCGCTCCAGCAGAACAAGGATGGCCGAGGCGATCTCGTCCTCGTCCACGGTGACGATCTCGTCGACGTAACGCTCGACAACGGGGAGGGTCACATCACCGGCGCGGCGCACCGCAATGCCGTCGGCGATGGTGGTTGCGGGCGGGATGGTGACGGGATGGTGCTGCTCGACGGCGATCGCCATGGAGGGGAGGCGCGAGGTCTGTACGCCGACGACCTTGATGTCCGGGCGCGATTCCTTGATCGCGCAGGCGACGCCGCCGATGAGGCCTCCGCCGCCGATGGGAACGACGACCGCTTCGAGATCCTGCACCTGCTCGAGCAGTTCGAGCCCGATGGTTCCCTGTCCGGCCATCACGGCGGGATCGTCGAATGGATGGATGAAGGTCATGTTCTGCGCCGAGCAGATACGGCGAGCCTCTTCGTAGGCCTCGTCGTAGTTGGCGCCGTGGAGGACAACCTCGGCGCCAAAGTTGCGCGTGGCCGTGACTTTGACCAGCGGAGTCGCCAGCGGCATGACGATGATGGCACGGATGCCACGCGAGGTTGCGTGATAGGCGACGCCCTGGGCGTGGTTGCCTGCCGAGGCCGCGATGACGCCGCGCGAGGCCTCTTCCGGTGTGAGCAGGGCGATGCGGTTGAGCGCGCCGCGCTCCTTGAAGGAGCCGGTCATCTGCAGGTTTTCGAGCTTGAGGAAGATCTCCTGGCCGGTCAACTGCGACAAGACACGCGAATGGGCGCAGGGCGAGTAATAGATGGAATCGCGCAGCCGCTCTCGCGCAGCGGTGACATCAGCCAGGCTGATGATCGAGGTGCTGTGTGCGGCTTGTTCGGTCAGACTCACGGTACTGCTCCTTCAAACTTTAGCGGTGCACGCGGAACTGGTTTGCGAGGGCAAACTCTTCGCGCAGCTCCGGAGTGCGCAGGTTCTCGCGCACATGGGCAAGGCGCTGTTCCAGCGCAGATAATGTCTCGGCGATCGGGCCGGTGTTGGTCAGCGCGATGTCGCGCCACATGCTGTAGGGGCTGGCACCCAGGCGCGTGGTCTCGCGCAGGGCACGTCCGCCGATGGCAGCAATCTCGGGGGCGTCCCCGAAGCGATCCTGCAGCAACGCAGCAAAGGCAGTTGAAAGCATCTGGGGCAGATGGCTGACCCAGGCGCACATCTCGTCGTGGCGCCGTGCATCCATGTCGAGGGTACGGGTGCCGAAGAAGCTGACCCAACTACGCCA
>DASTSJ010000057.1:0-10965 GCA_035760765.1 Edaphobacter sp.
GGGCAAGCTGGCCGACGCCAGGGGAATCTTCTTCGTCTACCACCTGTGCGCGTACCTTCCGGCCATCGGCCTGCTTACCGGGCTGCTGCCGGAGATCGAGCATCGTGAACGCAAAACGGTTGCCGCGTAGCTCGATTCGCAGCCACGCGCCTTCCGTGCCACCCATGTTTGCGGGAGTTTTTACCGTTCAGAACTCCACGACGACTTTTCCCACCGCTCCCGATTCAACGAGGTTGTGTGCGGCTTCGATCTGATCAGCAGCGAAGCGCTGTTCGTTGAGCAGAGGCCTGAGACTTCCGCTGTCTGCAAGCTCTGCCGCATGGGTAAGAATCTCGCCATGATGCTTTTGGCCTGCTCCGGTCAGCAGAGGCATCAGCGTGAAGACCCCGGAGTACGTCGCGCCCCGGAACGACAGGGGGGCGAGAGCGTGCGTTCCCCATCCGAGACAGCTAACGACGTGGCCTATGTATCGCTTGACGGCGATGAAGGAGGCGTCGAGCGTAGCGCCGCCGACCGTGTCGTAGACGATATCGAAGCCGTTCCCCTGGGTATGCAGATCGACATACTGCTCGGGCGACAGCGCCTGGTAGTCGATGGCGGTCGCGCCAAAGCCGTCTACGATGCCCTTCTTCGATGGCGAGACGGTCGCGAAGACCTCTGCCCCTGAGGCCTTCGCCAACTGAACGGCGATGTGTCCCACGCCGCCTGCACCTGCGTGGATCAAGACCTTCTGCCCGGCATGCACCCTGGCGCGGTCGATAAGACCTTCCCACGCGGTGATGGTGATGAGGGGGAGCGCTGCGGCTTCGCGCATGGAGAGAGCTTTCGGCTTATGGGCAAGGAGGTCTGCCTCGACCGACACGAACTCGGCGAGCGTTCCTTGATGGCCGCCGACGCCGCCCACCATGCCGTAGACCTCATCGCCCGGGCGAAAGCCGGAGACGGCCTCCCCGACCTCTTCGACGATGCCTGCCATATCGAGGCCGAGCACAGCCGGCAGAGGCTGGCGCGCGTGAGCGGCCTTTCCGGCGCGGATCTTCGCGTCGAGCGGATTGACGCCACTGGCCAGAACGCGGACGAGAACCTGGTTCGGCGTGGGAACAGGACGGGGAAGCTCGACAGATTGGAAGGGTGCTCCGGGCTCATTCACGACATAGGCGCGCATGCAGCAGATACCTCACTTGGCTGGCAGTGAACGGACGCGCCCACTGCCAGATGAGAGATGCCGGAGATGGTACGAAGGGTTCAACTCAATGTGATCTCGAGCGAGGTCACGCTGGCCGGAGGGAAGGTGTGGGTGAACTTGCCGCCTGCGGGAGTGAGGGCTCCGGCGGGGCGGGGCTTGACCGCGTCCGGGTTGGCGAAGTCGTTGTGGGCGTGCACGTCTTTCTCAGAAAGCACGGTGCCTTTGGCCGAGGCGATGGAGGCTCCCCGGATGGCGACCTCGGTCGTCATGGACTGGGTGAGGTGCGGGTTAACGACGGTGAGGGTGAGGGACTTGCCCTTGATGGAGGCCGATCCGCTGAGGCCCGCGAGCGTCTTGATGGGGGGAAGCTGGCCGATGTAGCTGTTGCCTCCTACCTGGCTGGCGGTGTCGCCCATGGGATTGGGGATGGAGGGCGCTGTGAAGTCCGCACGAACCGACTGTGCTCCGCGATGCCGAAGATACATCTGGAAGACATGGAAGGTCGGGGTGACGCAGAACTTGTCGCCCTGCGCGAGCATGAGCGAGTGGAGGCAGTTGATGGACTGCGCCACAGCGGCGACCCCGACCTTGTCTGCATGACGCTGGAAGATGTCGAAGGTGATTCCGGTCAGTAACGCGTCGCGCATGGTGGACTGCTGCGAGAGGTTGTACTCGGGGGCAAGCTCCGTGCCTTTGCCGTACCAGGCTCCCCACTCATCCACGACCAGCTTGACCGCGGACTGCTCTTTCGAGAGCGAGTTCGGAACGGCACTAGTCATCGCCTTCCAGTGGTCGGTGATGACCTTTTCCATCAGACTGCCACGCGTGAGCAGATCGTAGAACTCGTCGTTGTTGAACTTGAGCGCGTCACCCGCGGCGAACTTCTTCGGGCTGCCTGAGGTGTAGTAGTGGATGGAGAGTCCCCAGAGGTGACGCCGCTCCGGGTTGCCGTAGAGCGCCTTGAAGAGGCGGGTGGTCCAGTCGACGTCGTCTCCGTTGGGGCCGACCGCGACAAAGCGCAGCGGAGTGTCGCCATAGGTGGGTGTCCATGCCGTGTAGCGGCGGAACTCCATGGAGTACTCTTCGGGGGTGAGGTTGCCGCCGCAGCCCCAGGACTCATTGCCGACGCCCCAGAGATCGACGTTGAAGGGCTCGCGATCGCCGTTGGCCGCGCGCTGTGCGGCGAGTGTGTCGGGAGCAGCAGGTGCAGCGGAGTTCGATGGGAGATCGCCCGCAGGAGCGTTGCAGTACTCGATCTCCTGGTAGAAGTCGCGTGCAGGCTGGGTGCGGAGATTGGCTGCCAGATACGGTTTGCAGCCGATGGCCTTGCAGGTTCGCATGAACTCGTGCAGGCCGTACTGGTTCGATTCCTGCTGCTTCCAGAAGCCGGCGCGGTTGGGGCGCTTGTCGCGCGGGCCGATGCCGTCGCGCCAGTCGTAGGAGTCGGCAAAGCAGCCGCCGGGCCAGCGCAGGACGGGCACCTGCACGGCGCGCATGGTTTCGATGAAGTCCTTACGGATGCCACCGACGTTGGCGATCTTCGAGTTCTCGCCGACCCAGACGCCGTCATAGATGACGCCGCCTAGATGCTCGATGAAGTGCGAGTAGATCTCCGGCGAGATGGTGGCGATGGTCTCGGCGGGGTTGATGTCGATATGCGCATCGACATGGGCGGAGCTTTGCGAGAGCAGGTTGGAGCCGCGAAGTGCAACGGCAGCCGCGGCGAGCGAGGAGGATTTAAGAAAGCGGCGGCGCGAAGGAATGGTCTGCGTCATGAAAACGTTCTCCCGGAGGTGTCTCGCAACGATATCGAGGATAGCGCGATGCTTCAAGTATGGAGAGACCCCGCGATGCGCCGAATGGCTTCTGAGACTGCGCTCGTTGAGCGTAGCTGCAAACAGATGCCCTTATGCGCGGTAGCTGCGGTCCCCGACCGTTAAAACTCAATCCCGCGCTGGGCGAGGATTCCCTTCTGGTAAGCGTGCTTGACCTCGCGCATCTCGGTGACGGTGTCGGCCAGCTCCACCAGGGTGGGGTGGGCGTTGCGGCCGGTCAGGATGACGTGGACCATCTCCGGCTTCTGGCGGAGGACCTCGGCGACCTTTTCGGGGTCGAGCATCTTGTAGCCGATGGCGTAGTTGATCTCGTCAAGGACAACCAAGTCCCAGTCGCCGGAGAGGATGGCGGTCGTTGCATCGGCCCAGGCCTCTTCGACCATCCGAAGGTCTTCGGGGTCGGTTTCGGCTCCGCCTACTTTGACGAAGCCGCGCCCCATCTGCCGAATGACGATCGCAGGATCCTCGGGGGTCCCGAAGGCCTTGCCGAGTGCCTCGATGGCGTCGAGCTCGCCGTAGTGCCAGGAGCCCTTGAGGAACTGCAGAATGAGGACCCGCATGCCGTTACCAACGGCACGCAGCGAAGTGCCCAGCGCTGCTGTGGTTTTGCCTTTTCCGGGGCCGGTGTTGATAAGGATGAGTCCGCGGCGAGAGGTTTCAGTCATCTTCCATGCAGAATACAGGAGAGAGCAACGGCTCCGACGGGGTCCGGGCAGGATAGATGCTGCGAAATCCTGCAGGGCCACCGGTTGGATCGACTACAATGGGAGTATCCACAGCTCCCCTTTCCGAGAATCTGTACATTTTGCGAACTGAACCACTTTTTTGCGAACTGCACGACGATTGAAGACGTAGAAGTAACTGGCAGGACGTTTGCTTCCGCGCAATTAATTGCACACTAAAGTAACCGTCTCTATTACCTTGGAAATGTATAGGGTAGTGGTTCTGTTTTTTGGGGAGTTCGTCGGAATGACGCGGGGTTGGAATCCATACATGCGCACAGTTTTTTCTTTCTTTGTTTCCTCTGCGGAGCGATGCAGGTCTTTCCTGGGTTTGAGCGTCTGCCTGTTCTCTCTTACCTGCCTGGCGCAGACGCCCCAGGGAACCATTGCGGGCACGGTGACCGACGCCTCGGGCGCGGCCATCGCAGGAGCCGAGGTCACCGCAGTTTCGCTTGAGACGAACGATACCCGTACGGCGAAGACGAACGCCACTGGAGCTTACCGCATCGATGCCGTCCTGCCGGGTGACTACAAGGTTTCGTCGACGGCAGAGGGATTCGGGATGGCCTCGACGCCGAGCGCGCACGTGACCAGCTCAGTAGTAACGTCTGTCAACCTGGTCCTGCAGGTGGGCGGAACGACGGCTTCAGTCGATGTTTCGACCGAGGGGGAGCTGCTGCGGACCGACAGCGGAGAACTGAGCAACACGCTCGATGCAAGGGAGGTCCAGAACCTTCCGATTGCGACGCTGAATCCCTATTCGCTGGCGGTGACGCTGCCGGGCGTGGCTCCGGTCAAGACGGTAGACCTGACGAACAGCGGATCGTACTCGGTCAACGGTGCGCGTCCGCGTGACAACAACTTCCTGATCGAGGGCATGGACAACAACGACCAGGGCATCCACGGCCAGGCGTTCCAGCCGGCTAATACCGAGGCGGTGCAGGAGGTCACCTTCCTGCTGAACTCGTTCCCGGCAGAGTTCGGCCATGGCGGCTCCGTGTCGAACCTGATCTACCGGAGCGGAACGAACCAGTTTCACGGCGCGGTGTGGGATCGTCTGTACAATTCGTCGCTGGACGCGACCGATCACAACGATGTCCTGAACAAGAATCCGAAGGCGAAGTATCGCGAGAATGTCTACGGCTTCCGGATCGGCGGCCCCATCGTTCACGACAAGGCGTTCTTCTTCGTATCGACGCAGTGGGACCATCGCCGGGAGACGGCGAACCTTGGCGTGCTGACGCTGCCTACGGATGCCGGGTACGCGAAGCTGCAACAGTACGCTTCCAACCCGCGAGTGGCTACGCTTCTGGCCGCCTACGGAACGCTGCGCGGAACCAATCCCCTGTATGCGAAGACGATTGCTCTGGGGCCGGACCCGGCCAACCCGAGCGTAGACCGCGGCACGGTGGACTTTGCCGGTGTGCAGCGAAGCCTGGGGAACCAGATCAACAGTTATGAACTGATCGCCAAGGGCGACGTGAACATGTCGGCTGCGGACAAGCTGCAGCTGCGCTTTATCCAGAGCCCGCTGAGCACGCCCTACGATGTCGGCAACTTCCCAAACCAGCTTCCCGGCTTCGACACGATGCAGTCCGGCGACACGCATAATGCGGGCATCATCGAGACGCACATCTTCTCCCCGAGCCTGCTCAACGAGATTCGTCTCAACTGGAGCAGGATCGGATTTGGCTTCGATCTGCGGCCGGAGACGAAGGCGAATCCGCTCTCGGTACAGCCCGTGATCAATATCAGCGGAATTACAGGCTACGGTGTTCCGACCAGCGTGCCGCAGGGCCGCTATCAGAACACCTACGTTCTGCAGGACGCAGTCAGCCTGAACCGTGGCAATCACTTCATGAAGTTCGGCTTCGACATCTCGGACATTCGCGTCCGCGACCAGGCCGGTCTGAATATTCACGGATCGATTCCGTACACCAACCAAGTCGGAGGCGCGCACTACACGGCCCTCGCGAACTTCATCGACGACTTTGCCGGCACGAACAGCAGTCTGGCGACAATCACCTTTGGAAATCCGATCGCACGGCCCGAGATCTGGTCGCAGAACTACTATGCGCAGGACACCTGGAAGCTGCGGCCGAATCTCTCGGTCGACTTCGGCGCGCGGTATGAGTACAACGGTGCTCCGTTCAACTACCTCGGCTACCCGGCGTTCAACGCGAACGATCCGGCGTGCTTTCCGTGCAACGTGAAGCAGGTCGCGGATAAGAACAACATCGCGCCGCGCCTGGGCTTTAACTGGTCACCGGTTCCGAACGGAAAGACGGTAATCAGCGGCGGGTTTGGTCTCTTCTACTCGCATATCTTCACCAACATCATCGACAACATCCAGACCAGCGCGCCGAACACAGCGTTGAAGCAGATTCGGAGCACGACGGCGGGTCGCGGCACGGCGAACTGGTCCGGCGTGCTGGGCAGGATCACGAACAAGAACCCGCTGCCGACCGATACGGCGAATGTGATCGCTTCGAACCTGGTCGATCCGGAGAACTACCAGTGGAACCTGCGTGTGCAGCGCGAGCTTCCGGCGTCGTTCGTCTTCTCAGCGGCATACGTAGGCAATCGCGGCGTGCACCAGTATGCGACAACCGAGTTCAATCCGACCGTAGCAGGTGGCCCGCGAGTGATTCCGACGCGCGGCCGCATCATTCGCGAAGACAACAGCAACGACTCCATGTATCACGCGGGGCAGTTCTCGCTGGAGCACAAGACGCATGCGGGGCTGACGTTCCGGGGTAACTACACCTACTCGAAGCTGCTGGATACGGGCTCGGAGCTGTTCACGCCGAGCAGTGGAAACTGGTCGACCTACGCGGAGAGGCAGTATCCGAATCCGCGCCGGTACGAGTGGGGGCCATCGGCCTTCGATCTTCGTCACGTGTTCTCGTTCTCCTACGTCTACACGCCGCCGGTGTGGCATGCGGAGGGCGCGGCCAAGGCTGCTGCCGCAGTGGTCAACGGCTGGACGATCTCCGGAGTGACCTCGGTCTACAGCGGAACGCCGATCAATGTGGAGATTGGCTACGACTGGAACGGCGACGGCATCAACAACGACCGGCCCGCGCTGGCCAATCCGAAGGCTCCTCTGAATACGTGGGCGGTGCGCGGGGATGACCCCAATCTGTGGGCGACCCCGACCGCAGGATACTGCGATGGAACTGCAGCGTTCTACACCGCCGATCCCTGCCATCCAGTCGCATTCGACCAGGTGCACTGGGTGACAGGACTCTTCTACGGCCAGGGAGACACGATCAGCCGCAACGCGGTGTATGCGAAGTTCAACCAGCAGTGGGACATGTCGCTTCAGCGGACGTTCAAGCTGTTTGAGACGCACGCTGTAGACTTCCGGGCTGAGTCGTTCAACCTCTTCAACCACGCGCTGACGAATCAGCCGGGCTACGCCGTGAAGTCGAGCCTGACAACCGACGCGAGTAACAACCCGCTCTATGGTGCCAACACCTTCCTGGATTATGGGCTGACGAACTCAGGAGGACGGCAGCTGCGGTTCCTGCTGAAGTACAGCTTCTAGTCAGTGTTTCGTAAGGAAGGGCGCTCTTTCGGGAGCGCCCTTTTTTATTTGCAGTGTTCGGCTGGAGGGACGGGCTGGCGTCCTGCAAAACCCACCTTGGCTTCGCGAGGGTGGACCACCCATCGTGTGGGGTTATGGAAAGCTGACGGCGATGCAGTGCGTGGGCCGTTAGTGGCCGCAGTGGTAGGGGTGGCCGGCAGCGATGGTCAGGGCGCGGTAGACCTGTTCGGCAAGCACCACTGCGGCAAGTTCATGCGGCAGGGTGATGCGTCCCAGCGAGAGGAGCAGCTTCGCGCGACGGCGGGACTCCTCGGACCATCCGCTGGCCGGTCCGATGGCGAGCAGGACCCGCTGTTGACCGGCGTCGCGCAGCCTGGTCAGGAAAGACGCAATCTCCTCCGAGGTGAGCTGGCGACCGCTCGAATCCAGAAGGATGAGGAAGCAGTCGGTCCTCCCCTTTCCTCGTTCGAGCCAGCCGAACATGGATTCTTCGTCGGGAAAGTGGATGGACTCGACCGGCGCGTAATGGAGGGCGCGATTGACATACTCGGCGATCAGCGTCGCCGCGGCGGAGGCCTTCGAGCGTCCGCCGCGCGCGGTGATTGCGCCGAGATAGATGTTCATCGCGAGCGCTTGGATTTGGACGCCGCTGCCTTCTTGCTCTTCGCAGGCGCCTTCTTTGCGGCTTTCTTGACGGCCTTGGTTTGGGCCTTCTTCGCGGCCGCCTTTACCGCAGTCTTCTTTGTGGCAGGCTTTGCTGCTGCTGGCTTCTTCGCAGCCTTCTTTACTGGGGCCTTCGCTGTGGTCTTCTTCGCGGCCTTGCTTCCCGCCGACTTGCGGGTAGCGGCGATCTGAGCCTTGAGCTCCGCGTTGAGATCTTCGACCGACAGCGTAGTCGCAGATTTGCGCAGGCGCTCCAGGCCATAGAAGGCGCGCTTCTCGGGCGAGAAGATGTGGACGATGAAGTCAACATAGTCCATCAGAATCCACTCGGCCTGACGGCGGCCTTCGACGGAGTTCGGGTAGACGCCGAACTCGCGCTTGAGCCGAAGCTCGATCTCGTCGGAGATGGCGACGTTCTGGCGATCGTTGGTGCCGTTGCAGATGAGGAAGTAGTCGGCCAGTCCACTCTCGGCGGGGTCGAGCGCGAGGATACGGATGTCCTCGGCTTTCTTGTCTTCGGCGGCGGCGGCAGCGGCCAGCAGTAGCTGATTGCTTTCGATTGAGGGCATGCGGCTCCTTGCTGTTATGGTATCGGGTCGACTGCGGGGATGCCAGCCTCCACTCAGGTTCAGGGTTCACGGACAAGCTTTGCCGGTTTACTGTCGATGCCCGGCGCAACCTGATAGAGGCCGTGCTGCCGGATGTAGTCGAGCACCGCGGGGGTCACGAGCCCGTCGCAGTCCTCTCCGGCGGAGAGGCGGCGGCGGAGCTCGGTGGCGGAGACCTCGTCGTGCAGCGTCTCGATGCAGTGGACGCGGCGAAGCTCTTCCGGAGTGAGGTTCAGCGCGGAGAGATCGCCAAGGGGCGATCCCGGGCGGCTGATCACGATCCACTCGGCCAGTGCGAGCAGGCGGTGCGGCTCCTTCCAGTGCGGCAGCGAGAGGAAGCTGTCAGCACCGACAACACTGAAGAGCGTGGCCGCGGGCGATCGCTGCTGCAGGGTCGCCAACGTATCGACCGTGTAGTTGGGTGCTCCGTTGGGCCGGGGAGAGTCGACGAGCGACGGCTCAAAACGCGGATCTTCTTCGCAGGCCAGCCGCACCATCGCAAGCCGGTGCGCAAAAGGTGTCGTCGGACGGCCTTCTTTGAGCGGCTGAACACCGACAGGAGCGAACAAAACCTTATCGAGATGGAAGGCCTGTGCGGCCAGTGTGGCGGCACCCAGATGACCGCGATGCGGTGGATCGAAGGTGCCGCCAAAGAGAGCGATCCGCATGCGGGAAAGCTATCACAGCTTGCAGCGTTTGCTTAGAAAAGCCTGAGGACCAAGCCGGTGGTGAAGGTCTTTGTGTTGACCGAGACGCTGGAGACAGCGCTGTAGTCGAACTCGACGACGCGCCAGTCCAGGCGCGGCAGCAGCGTCGTATCCAGCCCGCCCAGCACCTGATAGTTGAAGTGGTTATACGAATTGCGGCCGTCGGTCTGCACATTACCAACTCCGACCAGTCCTTCGACATAGGGGCGGAAGGGCAAAATCGGCGCCTTGAAGGCAAGACGAGGCCCGGCTGCACCGGTGTAGTAGTGGAAGTTGTCGCGCGACAGGAATGCGGCGCGAAGGTCACCACCGATGCTGATGATGTTGGCGGCATAGCCGGTCTGCTTGTAGGCGCCGAAGAGCGGACCATAGGCCCAGTCGACGCCGCCATTGCTGACGGAGGCCGCGCTGTATCCGGCATAGACAGCGACCTGCGCGCGAACGGGTGAGGGTGCAAGAAAAAGACAAAGAAGTGCAATCAGAAAAAGACGAAAACGAATCATGGGAGGGCCTCCCGTTAAGGTTAGCGTTTCACGCGGTGGAATCCCTCGTGCCCGCATGCCTGTGAACCCAATGCATTACCTCGTTTGCTGCACCAGGCGCTCCATAGGTTGTCCGGCAGGCGTGTGGGCCAGAGACGGAGCTACAGTTTTGCAGATGGGATGGATGAAGACGAGGAGAGAACTTGCAGGAGGTGCCCTGGAGAAGAATGTTTTCGAGCAGGCCGGATGCGGTGTTGCGCGATGGCGCGGACATCGTCCGGTGCGCGCCATCGCTCGTGTGGTTATGGCTTGGTGGCATCGCCCCTGCAGCCCGGATGACCGCACTTGCACATGATCTCAGTCGTTCCCTTGGTGCTTTCGCAGTAGGCACCGCAGTAGTCTTCACCCTTTTGCGTCATACAGCTGCATGCGGGATTGGCACATTTCTTTGGATCACTCATTCATCTTCCCTCCGTCGAGGATTGGCGTACTCCGGGGTTGGATGCAGGTTCACGAGCAGATGTTTGTGGAGAGCGAACGCGTCGCCATGAGGATACGATCGCTGCGAAGGTAATGGGGAACGCAGCACGCAGTTGCGCGCCATGGAACGAGGCGCTATGGACTGGCGCGATGTTCGCGGAGGCGAATCCTAACGTCGGCTGCGGCGCGCCGATGGAGCCGGCGGAGGATAGGCGCGCTTGATCTTCTCGGAAGTCTCTTCCTTGCGTAGCTCTTCCAGCACAACAGGACGATGCTGCTGGACGGCTGCGGCGATGGCGTACTTGAGCGCATCGAGCCCTTCGCCGGTGACACCGGAGATCGGGTAGATGGGCATCTTGCGGCGCTTCGCATAAGTGGTGAGCTTCTTGAGCTTGTCCGGATTCGCGACATCGGCCTTCGACGCGACGATGATCGTCGGGCGCTTGGGAAGCTCGGGATCGAAGCTGGCCAGCTCCGCCGTGATGACCTTGAAGTCCTCGACGGGGTCGGGACGACCGCTCGCGTCGGAGACATCGACCAGGTGAACGATCACGCTGGTGCGTTCGATGTGCTTGAGGAACTGGATGCCGAGTCCCGAGCCAAGGTGCGCGCCTTCGATCAGGCCGGGGAGATCGGCAATGGTGAAGGACTGCTCGTGCGGCCAGTCGCCGACCTTGACGACGCCCAGGTTAGGTTCGAGCGTGGTGAAGGCGTAGTTCGCGATCTTGGGAC
>DASTSJ010000058.1:0-2459 GCA_035760765.1 Edaphobacter sp.
CGACGGATGCCTCCCACCGACCGGCCTGACCATGAGAACGGGAGGCGACATCACGAATTAAAGGTCAGTACACCGTCACCCTCAAACCCGCCCCCTGACCAAACTCCACTCTTAACACGCCCCGGCGCCGCGCATCAGAGGATTCGCTGCCGCCTGCCCAGTAACTGACCGATTTTTGGATCAGCATCGCTGAACTCGACCAGCCACACAAGCGCTCGTAGCGTTCATCGACGCCTTCAAGCAAGTGTCCGGGCTCGAGCCAATCTGCCGTGTGCAGCCATGTCTCCTCGCGGCGCCCCTGCTCCTGTAGGGCGAAGCCCGCATTGGACATACCGCACACCCCGGCCATAGAGACCTGATCGACCCTCGTCAGCGCACCGAAAATAACTATTTAGGTTCCACATCTTCGGATATGGTCGCCATTCGGCCCGTCGGTCCAGCTCGTCAATGTTCTACCCAGCAATTCGGCAACTTTGAAGGACAGCGTCTCGGTATCGGGAGCAGTCTTCCCGACAGGGTTAAGCATGCCCCAGGAAGAGAAAAACGCTCCGTTCTTCCAGGTGGAGACATGACCTCCCGAGAAGTACTCGGACAGGCGACCCCCGAGCCTGGGAGCCCCAGCAAGAAGGCGGTTAGACACAAAAATATCGCCCAACCCTAGCGCTCCGCTCCTCAGCATCAAGGGAGTCGGCATGGACATCTCGATGCCGATAGCAGCATAGAGAGGGTCAACCTCCTCACATATACTGCGAGCCATATCTACGCATTTACCGGCCCACTTTTTCGCTCGCTTCTTCTCCGCCGTCGACTGGAGGTCGTCCGGGAGGCCCAGAGGCCCTGCACTTGTGACAAGCGAGACGGCATGATTACCAGCTTGAGTGGAAAAGTCGTAGGTGACGAACATCAGACCGAACTCTTTGTGTTGAAAACCAACTCGAATGGGGCGCAACTCCTGATCATTTCCGTTGACAATATTCCATATGCGTTCCGGGTGTGCTTCAATCTCTCGATAATCGACGCCCAGGTCACTAACCAAATGGAACTCTCTGCATCGCGGAGCGGTTCCAATGGTTTTGCTGAACGCAGCACCGGCGTTCACCGTCGAACTGCAAACGCGTGCAAAAAGCTCCCTCTCCCCCCTCTCACAGTAGAGACCAACGGAAAGATGTGGCGGTTCTGGGTACAATACGCTCTTCATTTGATCATTTCAGCAGGGTTAGTATACGGCGAAGCTGTTTATTGTTGGGAACGAAGGCCGTCATCAGGCGGCCATCAGATCGACTGAATTGAACGAAGAACCACTTGTCCTCCACCCGCATGAGATGACCATAAGTGTCGGTGGTTCCCGTTCTCCAAGGGACCACCTTATCACTCTTCATCGATCGCTCAATGAGCCCCTTCCACTCACCAAGCTTCTTCTTGTCCGGTTCGCCACCGAACCATTGACCGGCGTGACGGTCGAATGAGTGGTTCAGCCCGTGATCGTCGATCCAACGAGCAGGTCCGCAGATACCACCCGATGCGTTGTGAACAAGAACGTCTTCTCGGCCTGCCGTCACATGGTAGGCGTGAATGCTGGCAATAGTTAGGTTGTAGACGCGCTGATGATCTAGGTGGTAGCTCTGTGTGGCCAGGATCTGCAGTTGGACGCCGGCCGGGGTGAGTAAGTGCATCCCCGCCCTCAGATCCTTCGCGTTGAACCAATGCTCCTCATCGCTAGACCAGAACGGATGAAGGTCGGTAGCAAGGACGACGCCGGTCTCGACTCCCGCCGAACCGTCGGTATCAACGGTGACCGCAACGAGGTCTTTGTCGCCCTCACTGCTGATCAGCGCGACGACCGGCTTGGCTTCGGTCCTGCCGTTGATGGGGTCGGCCGCGAGCACCTTATCGCCGACCTTCACCAACTCGATGGGCTTGTGACTGCCGTCGGCCATGCGCACTTCTGTGCCAGGAACGAAGCTGTTGCACGACACAACTCCCTCGATACCGCCGGCGACCTTTTCTGCCACCTTTCCAAGTTTGGGGCCGAGCTTCTCAGCAGCTTTCGCCGCGAGGAGTCTTCCGAGTCCTACGGCGAGCTTCTCCCCAGGAATAAAGTTTGCCGCAAATAGGGCGCATGAAGAGAGGCTGCCGCTGGCGCAGCCCACCATGTCTTCGGCCATGAAATCAATGACCGAGTTGAATATGGCTGCGGCTCGCTTTGATCCTTCGCTTTGGGCGTTCGGGTCGTATCCAAGCTTCGCGACGACTTCTTCCCTTGCGCTCTCACAATCGGGGTTGCGCATACCGAAAAGGCACTGTCCGGTGTACCTCGCCAACAGACTGAGCAGTCGCCTTCGCTCCTTCTCCAGCGCCGCCGCTGCTTCCTTCGCCCGCTTCTCCTGTTCTTGGAGCCTCTTCTGGCATTCCTTGTCGCAGTACCCGGAGCCAGAAGGGGCCATGGACTCGAGTCCTGA
>DASTSJ010000059.1:0-5900 GCA_035760765.1 Edaphobacter sp.
TCCCCTGGGCAAGGATTTCCACAAAGGGAGTCTCGGAAACTCCGCATTCTGTGGGGATTCCCCGCGTTCCACACGTTCTCCACAGGAAGGGGAAGTTCTGCACAAGGTACTTAGCATTGCTCTTCGTTTCCTTCGCCGGTAACCTTTTGTTATTGCAATGACCACCCTTCCATCTTCCTCAAAATCGACGACGAAAGAGCCCGAGGCGGGTTCGACAGCGGCCGGGAGCGGCACAAGCAGTGCGGTGGCGGCGACAGCCAGCGCCGAGACGGACGCAGCGGCCAAGTCCTCCCGTGTGATCGCCATCGTCAACCAGAAGGGCGGCGTGGGAAAGACCACTACGGCGATCAACCTGGCGGCCTCGTTTGCGCTCGAAGGCATCCCGACGCTGCTGATCGACTGCGATCCCCAGGCAAACTCCTCCGGAGGGCTGGGAGTGGCCCGGCTTACGGACGAGGATGAGCACCGCAACAGCACCTATGATCTGCTGCTGGGCAACGCGACGGTGGCCGAGAGCATGCTTCCGACCGAGGTCGAGAACCTGAAGCTGGTTCCTTCGAGCAAGAACCTGGTGGGTGCGACGATCGAGCTGATCTCGGCCGACCGCCGGGAGTACAGGCTGCGGGAGGCGCTGGCCCCGGTTCGGGCGCAGTTTCCGTTTATCCTGCTGGACTGCCCGCCGGCGCTGGATCTATTGACCCTGAATGCTTTGGTTGCGGCTGACGGCCTGCTGGTTCCCATGCAGGCGGAGTACTTTGCGCTGGAAGGGATCTCGGAGCTGATGTCGACGATGGACCGGGTCAGCGCGAGCTTCAATCCGAATCTTTCGCTCGAAGGCGTCCTGATGACGATGTATGACGACAGGACCAACCTGGCGATGCAGGTTACGGAGAACCTGAAGGCGTTTTTCAACGACAAGCTGCTGAAGACGACGATTCCGCGCAATGTGCGGCTGGCGGAGGCTCCCAGCCACGGAAAGCCGGTGGCGCTATATGACGCGAAGTCGCGTGGTGCGGAGACCTACCGGGAGCTGGCTCTCGAACTGCTGGCCCGGAACAACATGGAGAGTCCCGAGGTGAAGCGCCGGAAGGCGGCGGCGGCAGCGGCCGCAAGTGCGCTGAAGTCGTTCCAGAAGCCGGAGAAGAAGTCGCGGTTCTGGAAGAAGTGAGGTTTGGCTGGGGAAGGGGCAGCGTGGAGACGCAGATCCTTCGACTCCGCCCTGCGGGCTCTCTGCTCAGGATGACACGTTATTCAGGGTGATCGATGTTAGGGTGTCTCGGTTTCCACGGTTCATTTTGGGTTTCGAGATTTTCGATTTTTATGTGCTCTGAACGGCATTCGTATCGCACTGAAGAACGAATGCCAGATCTGCCGGAAAGAAGATGGAACTATGCCGACTGCAACGCCTGATACCAAACGTCGTGCCCTTGGCAAGGGACTTGAGTCCCTTCTGCCGCAGCGTCCTGCCGCACAGCCGGCCCAGCCTGTAGGCTCCATTGCAGCCGCGGCGGCACCGGTGGAGCCGAGCGGAAAGCCGCTTGAGGTTCCGCTGGACCATATTGAGCGCAATCCCTGGCAGACGCGAAAGCACTTTGACGAGGCGCTGCTGCAGGAGTTGGCACAGTCGATTGCGGCGAGCGGCGTGGTGCAGCCCATCGTGGTGCGGCCGCTGCCTGCTGCGACGACGCAGGGACCGGGGCATAATCCCACTCGCTACCAGCTGATCATGGGCGAGCGGCGGTGGCTGGCCTCGCGAAAGGCGGGCAAGGCTACGATTCCCGCGATCATCCGGCAGGTGTCGGACGAGCAGGTGCTCGAGATGACGATTGTCGAAAACCTGCAGCGGACGGACCTGAACCCGATGGAGCAGGCGCGTGCGTTCCAGCGGTTGAGCCAGGAGTTCAAGCTGACGCAGGAGCAGATGGCGACGCGGACGGGCAAGGATCGAGCCTCGGTCGCGAATTTTCTGCGGCTGCTGCGGCTTCCTGAGGGTGTGCAGGCGAAGGTGGAGACGGCAGAGCTGAGCTTTGGGCACGCGAGGGCTCTCCTGGCGCTGGAGTCGCACGACGCGATCGCCTCGGCGGCCCAGAAGGTTCTGGCGCTTTCGCTTTCGGTGCGGCAGACGGAGAACTATGTCCAGGGCCTGATCAATCCGGAGGGCAAGGAGAAGAAGCAGAAGCCGGAGGAAGAGCCGAAGGACCCGAACGTTCGCGAGGCTGAGGACAAGCTGCGGCGGTCGCTGGGGCTGAAGGTGAAGATCGAGGACAAGCGGGGCAAGGGCCGCGTGATTATTGAGTATTCGGGCCTGGAGGATTTTGACGCTCTGCTGGAGATGCTGGGTCGTCCGTAATTTGTAACTTTTATAGTTGCTTTTTGTGGCAGCTCCTTTGCTTTGGTGACGGTTCGATCGTCCTGCGAATCCCACCTTAGCCCGCTTCGCGGTCGAAGATGGGGCACCCGGTTTTTGTGGGCCGGTCAGCGTTGTATGGCGAACTTTGGGGTGATGGGTTGTGGCGGTGTGGAACCGCAGATCCTTCGACTGCGCGGCTTTGCCGCTTCGCTCAGGATGACACTGCTTTCCAGGTAGGTTTTTGAGTTGTTGGGTTGCCGAGCCCTTCGGTTCGGGCCTTGGTTGTACTTCTTTGCGTTGGTGACGGTTCGATCGTCCTGCGAATCCCACCTTAGCCCGCTTCGCGGTCGAAGATGGGCACCCGGTTTTGTGGCGGGGATGGCGTTTTAATCCTGATGGGTTATTTGCGGATTTTGCGGCGGAGAGGGCTGACGGCTGATTGGCTTTTGCGTGAGTCGATTCGCAACGTATGCTCGTAGATATTGCACACACTTGAACAAAAGGACTTTGGCGCGACTGCGCCTCTCGATGAAGGCTACTCAGTTTGAATTTCGATTTCGGTATTTGATTCACGGACTGCTGTACCTGGTGAGCTTCGTGATGCCGTGGAACAAGTGGCTGCATCTGGACACGGTTCGGACGTGGCAGTGGCTGGCTTCGTTACTGAGCCGTGCAGGGGTGCTGGGATTCAGTGCGGCGACGCTGCTGGTTCTTGTGGTGGGGATCTGCTTCGCACTTTCGGCGGCGTTGCTGCGTACGTGGGGAGCGGCGTACCTGGGGCATGGGGTGGTGCATGATTCGGCGATGCACGGCGACCGCGTGGTGGCGGCGGGGCCTTACCGGTATGTACGGAATCCGCTGTATGTGGGGACGTTTCTCCATACTTGCTCGCTGGCGCTGCTGACGATGCCGAGCGGAGCGCTGTTTATGCTGGTGACGATTGGGCTGTTGCAACTGCGGCTGATTGGAGCGGAGGAGAGCTTTTTGAGCGAGCAGCTGGGCGAGTCGTATCGCGAGTATTGCATGCGGGTTCCGCAACTGCTGCCTGCGCTGCGTCCGCAAACGGAGGCTTCTGGGGTGAAGCCGGCGTGGGGCTGGGCGGCGCTGAGCGAGGTTTACATGTGGGGTGTTGCGATCTCGTACGTCGCGCTGGGATGGATGTACAACGCGGTTCTGATTCTGCAGGGCGTGCTGGTTTCGCTGGGTGTGTCGATGGTGGTGCGGTCGTTGCTGCCGCGGCCGCAGAAGACGGCCTGAAGGAGTGGGTTGCAAGTTTCAGAGCGATGGCAAATCGGGAGATACGCCCGTAACGTCGGATGGGCGGTGAAGGATATTGAGTGGAAGTCGAACCGCAGATCCTTCGACTCCGCTGCGCTCCGCTCAGGATGACACTTTATGTGGGACGGTTTGGGCTTAGCGTGCTGCGTTGTCAGTCGTTCGGGACTGAGTCTAGGTCTTTTTGTTGCCGGTTCGATCATCCTGCAAATCCCACCTTAGCCCGCTTCGCGGTCGAAGATGGGGCACCCGGTTTTGTGGGCCGGTCAGCGTTGTATGGCGAACTTTGGGGTGATGGGTTGTGGCGGTGTGGAACCGCAGATCCTTCGACTGCGCGGCTTTGCCGCTTCGCTCAGGATGACACTGCTTTCCAGGTAGGTGTTTGAGTTGTTGGGTTGCCGTGCCGTTCGGTTCGGGCCTTGGTTGTACTTCTTTGCGTTGGTGTCGGTTCGATCATCCTGCAAAACCCACCTTAGCCCGCTTTCCGGTCGAAGATGGGGCACCCGGTTTTGTGGGCCGGTCGGGTTTTGTTCAGGCGGAGATTTCGTGTGTGATGTGATGCGGTGTAACCGCAGATCCTTCGACTCCGCTGCGCTTCGCTCAGGATGACACTTGTATTGTCCGCATCGATCAAGGGGAGGGCCCTGGCACGTGGGGAACCCCAATGCCGAGATCACCTGCGAGACGGGCGGCGTCCTGTCAGCGTGGATCGTTTCAGGACGCCAGACTATCAATAGTTGGCGTACTTCGGGTCGAAGTGCGGGCGCTGCTGCTGGTGGACGAACGCGGAGACGTCGTAGGCCTCCTGCGGGGTGAGGATTCCCATTCGGTTCTGCGGCATGTTGCTGTGTACGAACGAGGCCATCTTTCTCACCTGGTTCATGCCGGCGCCGTCGTTGAACGAGTCCTGCCCCCAGAGCGGAGGGAACTGCGTTGACTTGCCCTGGCCGTTGTCGCCGTGGCAGCCCGCGCACTGCTCGTCGTAGATGGCGGCACCGCGGATGGGGTCACCCTTCATCTCGGGCAGAAGCACGAGGCCGCGGGCGGAGCGGTCCTCCTTGTGGCGCGTGGAGAGCCATCCGATGAAGTCGACGATCGCCTTCATCTCCTTCGAGTCGTAGGGGAGGGGCTTGCCGTTTTCGCTGCGCACGAAACACTCTTCGACGCGGTCGGCGAGCGAGATGTTATGGCCGGCTCGCTTGCTGAACATGGGGAACCATGCGGGTGCGCCGACGAGCGGGACGGCGTGGGGCTGCGTTCCTCCAGCAGCGTGGCAGCTTCCGCAGCTTACTCGCGAAGAGGTGTACGCGGGCGCGTAGAGCGCGGTGTCTTCGAAGAGCTGCGCGCCGCGGTTAATGCTTTCGGCGGTGGGGCCCTGCGGGCTGCCGGGCATCGTAGTGCGATGCCACGGCAGTTGCGTGCTGAGCCTGGGTGCGCGCCAGAAGATGTTGAGGCTTTCGACGTGAAGTCCGAGGAGGATAGCCGCGACATAGGTCGCGACGATGAGCGTAGCTACAATTCCGTTCGAGCGTGTCACGGCGGTTAGTGGGCTGCGGGAGCTTGAGGAAAGCCGAAGCCGAACTCTGCGTAGGCAGAGCGTGCTTCGTCGGATTTGAGGTAGGCGAGCCATGCGAGGGCAGCCTCGCGATGGGGCGCGTTGCGGACGAGTCCGGCTGCATAGACGGCGGTTACGTTCTGTGCAGCGGGGATGGGAACACCGGCGATCTTCGAGCCGATCTTCTGCTGAAACCTAACCTCGGAGGACCAGACGACACCGGCGTCGCTTTTGCCGTCGAGGATGCGCATGGGGGTCTGGCGATGGTGGATCTGGGTGAGGAATGCGCTTCCGCCCTTGACCTTTTCGTCGTACACGGCTTTGACGAGTGCGTCGTCGCCGGCTTTTCGGAGGGAGTCCTGGATCTGTCGTGCTACGCCTTCGGTCTCCGGGTTCGGCATGGAGAGACGCAGAGCAGGGTTTGCGAGGTCGTTGAGAGAGGCGACGCCTTTGGGATTACCGGCGGCGACCATGATCTCAAGATTGTTCGTAGCGTAGGTAATGGTGTGGTCGAGTTCGCCCCTGGTCTGCATCTCGTGCACGGCGCGCTGGCCTGCCTCATACACGTCGGGCTGTATGCGCAGGGTGAGGTTGCCGAGCGTGATGGCGTTGCCGGCGGCCATCTGCTTGCGAAGGATGCCGGGCGGCAGCGTCTCGTAGAAGATGTGCCCGGCGAGTTCGGGGTGCTGCTTCTCAAAGCCTTCGATGAGGCGCGGCAGC
>DASTSJ010000060.1:0-3714 GCA_035760765.1 Edaphobacter sp.
CGCGCGCGGCTGCTCCGACACCGTCGGCGCCAGCGCCAACTGCTCCAGCTGCGACTCCTACGGAATCTGCTGCTCCCGCAACAACCGCTGCTCCGCAGGCGGAGACGCCGACGGCTGCTCCTACATCTCCTGCTGCACCGGCGGCCGCAACCACTCCGGCAGCTCCGGCGCGACGTGTGATTATGCCGCAGACAGGACCGCGCCCGATCTATACGGCACCCGCTCCTGTTCCGGGAGCGCCTCCGCGTAATCGCCCGATCTTCGAGCGACCGCGCCCTCAGGGTCCCGGCGGCGGACGCCCGCCGCTAGCTCCTGGCGCAAGAAGGCCGATG
This sequence comes from Edaphobacter sp., assembly GCA_035760765.1. Lineage (GTDB taxonomy): Bacteria > Acidobacteriota > Terriglobia > Terriglobales > Acidobacteriaceae > Edaphobacter. Next base: position 333 of record DASTSJ010000060.1, read on the forward strand.
CACCCGACGCGAACCTTCCCCGGCGGTCCTGGTGGCCCCGGAGGTCCGGGTGGACGGCCTGGCTTCGGTGGTCCCGGAGGACCACGGCCGGGCTTTGGGAATCGCCCTGGATTCGGCGGCCCACGTCCAGGTGCGCCTGGACTGCTTCCCCCCGGTGTTGGTGAGGCCCCGGCGGGACGTCCGGCAGGACGACCGGCACAACGTCGTGGCGGTAACAACCAGCGTTACGAGAAGACCAAAGAAGGTCCGATGAAGGGCTTCGCTCCGCCGCCGCGTTTTGGTGGAGCACAGATTCCTCAGCAGCCTCTGCCGATCACCCGCGAGATTACGGTGACGGAAGGAATCAGCGTCAAGGATCTGGCGGAGAAGCTGGATATTCGCGGTAAGGACCTGATCGCGACGCTGCTGATGCGAGGGGTCTTCGTCACCGTCAACCAGTCCCTTGATGGTGAGCTGGTGAAGGACGTGGCGCGTCAGTTCGGCGCCGACGCGAAGATCATCTCGGTCGAAGAGCAGTTGGAGAACGAGGCGATCGAAGGGTTCCTGGAAGACACGACCGGCATGACGGAGATCGTGCGTTCGCCGGTGGTGACCGTCATGGGTCACGTCGACCACGGTAAGACCTCCCTGCTGGACGCAATCCGTCAGACGGACGTGGCGGCGGGCGAGGCCGGCGGCATTACGCAGCACATCGGCGCCTACAAGGTTCACGTCAACAAGCCCGATTCGCCAGCATTTGGCCGCGAGATCGTCTTCCTGGATACCCCGGGTCACGAGGCGTTTACGCGGATGCGTGCCCGCGGTGCGAAGGTGACGGACATCGTCGTCATCGTGGTCGCAGCCGATGACGGCGTGATGCCGCAGACGCTGGAAGCGATCGACCACGCAAAGGCGGCGAACGTGCCGATCATCGTGGCGATCAACAAGATCGACAAGCCGGAGGCGAACCCCGATCGGATCAAGCAGCAGCTGGCCGAGCGCGGCCTGCAGTTGCAGGGATGGGGCGGCGACGTGGAGTACGTCGAGGTTTCGGCGAAGAAGCGCATCAACCTCGACAAGCTCGAGGAGATGATCTGCCTGGTCGCTGACGTGAATGAGCAGAAGGCGCAGCCGGATCGTCCCGCCGTGGGTACTGTTATCGAGGCCAAGCTCGATCGCGGACGCGGCGTGGTGGCCTCCATCCTGGTGCAGAACGGCTCGCTTCGCACCGGCGACAGTTATATCGTCGGCAATACCTTCGGTAAGGTTCGCGCGATGTTCGACGATCGCGGCCGGGCCATCACGGAGGCTGGCCCCTCGACCCCCGTCGAGATTCTTGGTCTCGAGGCGATTCCGGATGCAGGCGATACCTTCCTCGTCATGGCCGATCGCGATCGTGCGAAGGAGATTGCACGCTATCGCACGATGAAGGACCGCGAGGCGCAGTTGGCCAAGAGTTCCCGAGTGTCGCTGGAAGGTCTGGCAGAGCAGATCAAGCAGGCCGGCATGAAGGATCTGAACCTGATCCTGAAGGGCGACGTGCAGGGTTCGGTCGAGGTTCTGGCCGACTCGCTCGAGAAGATGTCGACCGAGAAGGTTCGTGTTCGCGTGTTGCGCGCCGGTGTTGGCGCCATCACCGAGTCCGACGTTCTGCTGGCCTCGGCTTCCAACGCTGTCGTCATCGGCTTCAACGTGCGGCCGGATCGCAAGGCTGCCGAGATCGCCGAACGCGAGAACGTCGAGATCCGCATTCACTCGATCATCTACGAGCTGCAGGACGAGATCCGAAAGGCGATGTACGGCCTGCTGGAGCCTGTGTTCAAGGAGAACTACCTGGGACGCGCAGAGGTGCTCAACGTCTTCAAGATCACCAAGGTCGGCCAGATTGCCGGCTGCGTGGTCCGGGACGGTCTTATCCGGCGCGATGCGCAGGTCAAGCTGGAGCGCAATGGAGAGACTGTCTGGAAGGGCAAGATCGCCTCGCTCAAGCGCTTCAAGGACGATGTCTCCGAGGTTCGTCAGGGCGTCGAGTGCGGTATCGATCTGGGCAACTTCAAGGATGTGCAGGTCGGCGACTTTATCGAGGCCTTCACGACCGAGCGTCTGGCAGCAGAACTTGGCCAGACCGCAGCAGAGCGGAAGGCCGCGGCTGCAGAATCCGTCAACGCATAAACGAAACGATCAGAATAAAGAGGCCGGGAGCGATCCCGGCCTCTTGCTTTTGGGTGCAAGCTCCTTACGCTGAAGAAGCCGCAACAGCCAGCACCGAGGTTCTGTCAGAAGGCGCTATAATTTCGATAACAAGCGGGAGTAGCTCAATGGTAGAGTAGCGGCTTCCCAAGCCGTTGGTTGCGGGTTCGATCCCCGTCTCCCGCTCCAAATCAAGTCATCAACTACCTCGAAAAATCAGTCGACTCTGAGCTGGATGGGTAGCGCTATGGGAGACGCCTCATACAGCCCAAGGGATGGTGATTGCATCTTTGAAGGGTCGATCGTGTGTTTTCCGGGAGTCCGAAGATGCGCGCAGCGTCAATATAGTCTGCGGGTCGCGACGATCGACGTCGCGCTCGGGGCGCCTGCGATCACCAGGGTTTTGATCAAAGCCTCGAAGTAGATTGGCTGGCGTGATGAAGGATGCGAGATTCCAAGCGACTGCAGGAGTGACCTGCGGTTCTTCTCATCCTTGAGAAACAGCAGGGTACTCTCTGTGCCTTCCTGCTGACAGCCTTGAAGAATCAGCACCAATCCCCTTCCACTATGTCCTGGCACCAATGCGATGTCAGCATAATCATCGCCCGTGGACCCGGTCTCACGCAGACATGCATACGAACTCTGCTCTCCCGGACGAGGAGACTTGTTTCTCCATACAAAGGTGCCGTTGGGCTCCTCCTCCTCCTGGAAGTTCGTTTTATCGACGAACTCTGAGACCCAGGGATTGGAGGTAGGGCTGCCGAGCAGGATGAAGTTCCCGTAGTCGAGGTCCCTGGGTCGAAGGTCGCGAGCCGATCGAACCGCTACCTCGTTGGAGGAGCCGGCCATAAGCCGGGATATTCCGGCTGCAACCACTGCATCCGCCGACGAGGTGAGGCTGGATTTTCCGAGGTAGCTAAGCAGACCGTGTTCCGACTCGCGTTCGGGCGGAGCAACGGCTTCTCTTGTGAGATATTCCTCGAGGGTGCGGTGCTTTTGCTCGAGTATATCGATGAGGCCGAAATTTACATCGGCAGTCACAATGGCTACCGGCTCGTTCGAATCGGCAAAGATGGACAGGGGCCACGGACAATGCGGGGCGGCAGTCGAGAGCCTGAAGGCGAGATATCCGATAACCACCAGCAGTAGACCGACTACAGAAACCAGGCTGACGACGGTACGGCTTCTGTCTGGCGTCGTTATGTTTTCCTTC
>DASTSJ010000061.1:0-2517 GCA_035760765.1 Edaphobacter sp.
AGAACAACCCAGGCGAATTGATACCAGTAAAAGAACGGAAAGCCCAGCAGCGACGGTGTCGCTCTTGCATAGAGCTGCGGAAAGCAGAGTGCAAGGTACGGAATTGCGAGAGCCGCCCACAGTCCGGGGCTCATTCGCCTCTCCCGATCTCTTGGTGCATTGGATTCGTTCGGTGTAGCCATCTGGTCAGGATGCTATCACGCAAGGTGCGCTGCTCCCTATGGTTCGGGTAAAGTGAAGATATGGCACCTCGGGAGAGCGAAGCGACTGCCCAGAACCTGAGCGAGTCCGTCCGGATCATGGCCCGGCTTCGCGGGCCCGACGGCTGTCCGTGGGACCGGGAGCAGACCTTCGACAGCATCAAGCGCCATACCCTGGAAGAGACCTACGAGGTCTTCGACGCGATTGAGCGACGAGCCTGGGCGGAGTTGAAAGATGAGTTGGGCGATCTGTTCCTGCAGGTGCTCTTTTACTCCCAGATGGCCGCCGAAGCCGGATACTTCACCATCAGCGATGTCGCTGCGAGCTTGAATGCGAAGCTGATTCGTCGCCATCCTCATATCTTCGGCGACGTTCAGGCCGCCGATTCCGCAACTGTTCTGAAGAACTGGGACGCCATCAAGAAAGAAGAGAAGCGCGCTGGCGCGGAAGGGAAGCCCGAGCCGTCCCTGCTGGAAGATATTCCACGCTCCATGCCGGCCATGATGGAGGCAGGTAAGCTCGGATCGCGTGCCTCCAAGGTCGGTTTCGACTGGCCGGACGCTGAGGGGCTGTTTGACAAGCTCGATGAAGAGATCGAAGAGTTGCGAGCAGAGATTCCTTCTCCAGAACAGGTTTCGGGGAAGCTGCAGCCAACTTCTGCGCTTGAAGACGAGCTGGGCGATCTGCTGTTCACGGCCGTCAACCTTGCGCGACATCTCAAAGTTGATCCTGAATCGGCCCTCCGCCGCGCGAATGCTAAGTTCCGTGCACGCTTTACTGCTATGGAACGTAAGGCAGGCGGCCCGGAGACGTTAGCGCGTCTTGACCCGGAGGAACTGGACGCTCTCTGGCGCGAGGCAAAGCAGGTAGCAGGCTAGAACGTAGTGCAGCGCCTGAGAAACAAACGACTGAAACTATGAGTACACACAACGGAACGGAAATTGAAATTCGGCCACTGACTACCCTGGAGGAGTTTGAGCGCTGTGTTGTTCTGCAGCTGGAGGTGTGGGGATACAGTGATGGCGACCTGATTCCGCGTAGGGTGTTTTTGGTAGCACAACGTATCGGTGGCCAGGTGTTAGGCGCCTTTGATGGAAATACGGTCGTGGGTTTTGCGATGGCGCTGCCTGGATATCGTAACGGACATCCTTATCTGCACTCGCACATGCTGGCCGTGCTGCCGGAGTACCGCAATTCGGGTTTGGGACGCAGGCTCAAGCTGGCACAGAGAGACGACGCTCTGGAGCGCGGCTTTGACCTGATGGAATGGACCTTCGATCCGCTTGAGATCAAAAATGCGCACCTGAATATCGCCCGCCTGGGAGCGATCTCTCGGCGTTACAAGGCGGACTTTTACGGCCCATCATCTTCCCCCTTGCAGGGTGGTCTGCCGACCGATAGGCTGTATGCGGAATGGTGGTTGAAGTCTCCCAGGGTTGTAAACATCCTGGCTGGAAGACCGCAACCGTTTGAAATCGTAGAACGCATCACAGTCCCGCACACCATCTACCAATGGAAGCAGGATCCCGAGACAAGATCCCTTGCGCAGGAGCTACAGGCGACGAACCGCACGGCTTTCGAATCGGAGTTCGCCCGTGGACTGGCGGCTGTCGGTTATGAGCGTGACACTCAGGGCAACGGTACATTTCTGCTCGGCAGATGGAACGATAAAGAACACGATGCCTGGAGCTGAGTCGGAGCAGCCTGGCTCTGTGAACTGCGATCATCACTTTTAGAAGGACGGACTCTGAAGATGCTGAATATTGATGCGATTCACATGCGCGAGATCAACATGCCGCTGGCTCATCCCTTCGAGACCAGCTTCGGCCTGACCACCGGCCGACGCATCCTGCTGGTCGAGTTGGAATGCGACGGCCTGACGGCATGGGGAGAGTGTGTTGCGGGAGAACATCCCTACTTCAGCGACGAGATGATCGACACTGCGTGGATCATCACCGAGACCGAGCTTGCACCGCGCCTTCTGGACGCCGATCTTAAGCATGGAGGCGATGTCCCCGACCTGTTCAAACAGGTACGCGGACACCGCATGGCGAAGGCGGCTCTTGAGAATGCCGTATGGGACCTCGAGGCCCAGGCAGAAAAGGTCTCTCTTGCCAGCCTGCTGGGCGGAACCCGCGACATCATCCCTTGCGGAGTCTCCATCGGAATTCAGCCCAGCCTGGAAAAACTTATCGAGAAGATCGAAATAGAGCTGGCCGCGGGCTATCAACGGATCAAGCTCAAATGCAAGCCGGGCTGGGATAACCATATCTTCGAGGCGGTTCGCGATCGGTGGCCCGATATTCTTCTCAGCTG
>DASTSJ010000062.1:0-3840 GCA_035760765.1 Edaphobacter sp.
GCGCTGCTGACCCTCCGCGCTGCCCACCTGCTCAAGACCGCGGATGTCATCCTCCCGGACGATCTTGTCAGCGATGACATTCTCAATCTTGCCAGCCCTACAGCAGACATCATTCCTGTCGGAAAGCGGTGTGGACAGCCACGCATCACCCAGGCCGGCATCCATCAGCTCATGCTCCAGCATTCTGCGGCAGACCGGTCGGTGGTCCGCCTCAAGTCCGGCGATCCGCTCGTCTTCGGCCGCGCTGCCGAAGAGATCGATTTCCTCCGGGAGCACTCCATTCCCTTTGAGATTGTTCCCGGAATCACGACAGCCTTCGCAGTCGCTGCCAGCCTGCAGACCCCGCTCACCGATCGCAGCCGCGCTTCGAAACTCATCCTTGCGACCGCGCACCACGCCGCCGGTAAGGTCGAACTCACCCCAAGCTGGTCCGGAGCGTTCCCGGACGAAGCGACGCTTGTGATCTACATGCCCGGACGTAACTTCGAGACGCTGGCCCAGGACCTCATCTCCTCAGGGATCGCACCGGGGACTCCCTGCACCGCAGTATCCCGTGCATCGACGGCCCAGGAGCACGTACACGTTACGACGCTTCAAAAGCTCTCAAGCGCTGACGTAGGTCCAGCTCCCGTCATCCTGCTTATCGGGCCGCCCGTGTCGCTGCCGGCTCGTTGAGAAAACGCTGCACGCGTTCACTGACCGCCTCTGCGTCACAGCTCATGATCAGGTGTGCGCACTCGCCGTGGGAGATATACGTCTCTGCTCCAATGGCCTTCGCCCACGCAAGCGCAGGAGCAGGAGTAACCATTCTGTCCTCGGCAGCAACAATGACCAGAAACTTGACCGGAAGACTTCGCGCTACATCTTCGACCGACCTTCCGTGAAGCACATCGTGCGAAAGAATGACGTGCGCCTGCCAGACGCGATCGTTCGCATCCTGCCGCTGCGGCGCCTCGATCTTCTGTAGCCATTCCTGATAATGCTCGCGTGTAGCTTCCGCATTGCGAAATGCTGGAGTGGTCAGCATTTGAACGCCGATTTCGTTCGCAAGCCTGAGCGGTGGCTCCCTTTTATATTGGCCATGATCGTACGCAGGATCCGATTCAATCGCATCGATAACAATCTGCTTGGAGAGCCTGTCGAAGTTTGTCGCCTGTGGAGAACCGACGATCGGCACAGCACGATCTACAAATGTTGGAAACAGAGTAGCGAAGGCAAAGACCTGGTGCCCTCCAAGCGAAAGTCCGACCGCGGCATGCACATGGTTGACCTTGAGCACCTCAGTCAGCACACGATACTGAGCCCGAGCCATATCCTCCGTCGTGAACTGCGGAAAGTTTGTTCCCGGCTGTTGCCTGCTGTTTGATGGAGAAGACGATACTCCGTCGCCGAAGGCATCGAAGGCAACGGCAAAGAATCGGCTCGTATCGATAAGACGCTGAGGAGAAGGCTTAGATCCGATCAGGCTGATCAGGTCTTCGCTACGCCCGTTCAGCCACGTCGGCATCATCACTACGTTCGTGCGCTGCGCATTCAGTTTGCCAAAGGTGCGATAGCCCACGCGGCAATCCAAAATGACCGCTCCGCTTGCGAGCTTGCATGTCCCAAGATGGGCGATCTGTTGCTGCCCTTCTGTTGCAGGCTGTGCTCCTGCAGCGCTGCTCGTCAAACACAGCACCAGAGTGGCAAACGCGAACCGTAAAACCATCTCTCTCATTTTTACGAGCATACACGCAGGCCTTCTTCAACGACGACGCAGTGCCTCGAGCTCATCAAGCGTGCGCGGCCAGTCTTTCCCCAGCAGCCGCGACAGACTGCGATCTGCAAGCAGACGCCCTTCGGTCTGGCACTGCGGGCAGTAGTTCGTCTCATTATCCGCATACCGAATCCTCTGGATCGGGCTGCTGCAGCGCGGGCACGGCTCACCGAAACGGCCGTGAACGGCCATGTCCTTGCGGAAGGCCGTCACCTTCTCCGGGAAAGTTTGGCTTGCCTCAGCGTTGAGCCGATCCATCCAAAGCTGCAGTGTCTGCCGCGTAGCCGAGAACAGCCTATCCCACTCTTCCTCCGACAACTTGTGCGTCAACTGAATCGGCGAGAGCTGTGCGGCGTGAAGGATCTCATCCGAATAAGCATTTCCAATTCCACTTAGAATGCGAGGATCGGTAAGAGCCCGCTTGAGTGTGCGGTTCTCGGCTTTCAGTGCTGCCTTGAATTCTTCGAAATCAATAGCAAAGACATCTACGCCGCCCGGATCGATGGAGGCAAGGTCCTCTCTGCTGTTGAAGACGTGCAATGAGGCACGCCGCTTCGATCCTGCTTCCGTCAGCAGCAATGAACCATCGGGAAAATCAAATGCAGCCAGAGCATTGCGTCCCGCCAGCTTCACCCCTGCAGGGCGCCAGTGCAGACGTCCAGCGATCATCAGATGCAACACGACCCATAAACCGTGATCGAATTCGAAGACGATCCTCTTGCCCATCCTGCCAAGCGACTGGACGGTATGCCCTTCAACAGCGGTGAGCGGCGGAGCCGCCGTTCGCAAAAGAAAAGGACTCGCCAGCCGAACGGATCCCAGCCGCTGGCCCACGATCCGTGGCTGCAGCGCCGTCAGGTAAGCGGAGATGTCCGGTAGCTCCGGCATACACCACAGAGTAGGAGGTCCCTTTGTTGGGTTCAACGGTTAAAAATTCGCACCGGAGCAGGACCGGAGATCAGTCCGGCTCCGGTACAACAGATTCGGTGGTACTCAGAAGCTGATTCTTGCACCCAGTTGAATGCTTCGGGGATCGCCTACCGCAGTGGCGACCCCAAAGGAAGGACTTGGGTGTGCCGGATATGCACCGTTCCCCCACGTTCCATTGGGAATCATGTCATTCCTGTGATTGAGAGCGTTGAAAGCCTCTGCCATGGTCTCCAGCCGCAGCCTCTCGCTAAGCGCGAAGGTACGACTCAGACGTGCATTCACGTTGAAGAAATCGAATCCCACGCCTGCGTTTCGGCTGATAACTGCGCCCGCAAGAGCCTCCGTACACGGATTCGTTCCCGTGAGAGTGTAGCCAGAGATGCACGGCCGCTGAGTTGTCTGTTGCTTTGTCTGACCGCCGGTCGCAATGTTGAACGGCAAGCTGGAGTAGTACTGCAAAATTCCTCCAAGCTGCCATCCATGGATGACGTGCTGCCTAAGCGTATGCGAGTGAGCGGTTGGCGTGTGAATGCTGGCATCGAAGATCAGACGGTGGCGTTGGTCGTCATCCGAACGACTGCGATCAACCCTGAGATCGAAGTTGTTGATGGGAGAGCTGAAGAAGAACTCCCCGACATTACTAATCGCCTTTGACCAGGTATAGGAGACACGTGCGGAGCCCCACGAGATTGGCCGCTCAAGGAACGAGACAGAAAACCCATCGTAGTACGAATCAAACAGGGAGTCGTACGGTTTGATATTCCCTCTTGTGGGATCAGGCCGCGTTCCATCGGGATTGATGTTGCGGTTCACCGAGGAGAGCAGGTGTAATCCGCGAACATGCTGATATGAGAGGCCAAGTGTGAGGTTCTGTGTAAGCTGTTGCTCCACGCCAAGGCTCGCCTGCTCTGAATAGGCGTTCTGAATGCCTCGGTTCATCAACGAATAGCTGATCTTCGATCCGGGGTTCGGTGTCGTGGATACATTCGGAAAGACCGGAGCACCCGTATCACCAGGGACATAAGTGTACTGCAGCAGACGTCCCTGTTGAGGATCGCTTGTGTTTCCCGCCGAAAGCAGCGCATTCGCAAGAGCGCGCAGAGGCACACGGTCGTAGAAAAGCCCGAAGCTGCCGCGAACAACGGTGCGCTTAT
>DASTSJ010000063.1:0-2679 GCA_035760765.1 Edaphobacter sp.
ACGGAAGGTCCCAGGTTCGAATCTGTCCGGCGCGCTAATCCTGGAACCCCATCCTGCTCTACAAGCCGGAATCGGCCATGGTTTTGCCAGCTGAAGCGAGGTCAAGGGAAGTCAGCCAAGCAGAAGTCAATAAAGGTCCAATCCTGGGGTCCTTCCTTCCTTCCTTCCTTCCAGTCGCCTCCATTGGCGTTTCTAGTGCACCAGTTATCGGCGAACCTGGCCGCCCCCGTCCGGGGGCGGCCGGGGGGCCCACTTACGCGCCCTTCCAGATCATCTCCGCGTTATGCACGGATACGAGTTTCACAATCTTCATCGGCTCTCACCCCCCTCCTGAGTCAGCCCGGCGCGTGCCGCCAGGAGAGAGGCCGATGCTAAAGACTGTTCACGGCAATTTGTATTTGCTGGTCGATGTGGATTTCCTGGTGAAGCAGGAAATCCTTATGCTCGGAGCTCACTGAGTAGATGAACGGTCAGCAGCAAGGAAGGAGGAACCAATGAAGGCAAAAGCGGACGAGCGACCAAGACCGGCGAAGCGCCGGCCGAAGCGGATCGAGGAGGTTGTGCAGTACGCCCTCGGCCATAAGCTTCGGGTGGAAATCCTCATCCTGCTCAACCAGGGGATATTTACGTCCAACCAGCTTGCCGAACAGGTGGGCGCACAGCTGTCAAAGGTTCAGAACCATCTGCGGCAAATGCTCGAGGATGGCTCCATCGAAATCGCGCGGGAGGAACGCGAGACCAACTTCGTCCGCCATTTCTATAAGGCGGTCGAAATTCCGGTCTACTCAAAAGAGGCCGCCGAAGCGATGACGCCCGTCCAGCAGCAGATGACCGTTGGGGCCATCCTTCAAAGCGGCATGGCCGAGGTTCTCGCTGGCTTATATCGAGGAAAGCTAAGGGATCCGAGAAGTTGTCTTTATTGGGACTGGTATCACGTAGATCAACAGGGCCGAGAAGACTTGGAAACTGAGAACTTCCGTTATCTCGCAAGGGTCCGGGAGATCGAGGCTGAAGCGACCAACCGCCGCGCCGAAACCGGCGAGGACAGCACCTCAATGTTGCTTAACCTCGCTGTCTTCGAGCGCGCGCGAAAGGCCCCAGATCCACAATAGAAAGCTTTTATCGGTCAGCAAAAAGACATCGGGATTCGTTTTCTGGTTGACGGACTCACATCCGTACAGCACCATCCCGAGCACTTGATCGCCATAGACCGCTAAGAAGAAATAGCGAAACTAGATGTGGGTGTTGTTTCTGAGTGTCACCACTCATCCAGGGCACCCATCCCTCACTCCAAAACACCGCACATGATTTGCTCTTCCTCTGCCACCCCAACGACTGCCTTTCCGATTGGCCGATAGGAAAAGCAGATGGACGATGCGGGGTGACGAGCCGCTTCCGCCAGGAGTGGCTCGCCCTCGCATCGGTTCCCTCCGAACTCACCCGGCCCTTAGAAAGTTCCCCGCCTATGCCACTGTTGTTACAAGATCGCTGCTCTCATTTGGGCAGAGCCCAGGTGAGCAGTTCGCTGGAGCGGCTGCCTGACCTCTCGCATCGGGCCTCCAATAGGGACCCCGGCCTCTAACCGATGGATGGGGCAGGCCGGAATCGTGGTGACTGCAGCCGGCACTTGGTACGGGCGCTCACCCATCCTCTTCGAATAAGGATTCTCCAAGCACTTGTGAGGGGAGCTGCCGGTGTGGAGCAGCTAGCCGTCCTGACCGGCGAGCCATTGGGTCAAGTCGACTACCACTTGCGAATTCTGCGCGACTGTCGGTGGGTGGATGTGGTGGAGACTCGGTCGGCAGCTGGTGCAGGCAAGTCCACCTATCGCGCAAGACCCGAGGCCGCGGAGGGCCTAAAACACTGGGAGCTGGTTCCGCTTCTTCTGAGAGAAGAGATAGCGGAGGCGTTCCTAAACGGACTTTCGAGCGATGTCGTAGGCGCTCTGCAGGCAAAGATCCAGCGTCGAGAAGGCCCCGCCGTCATTCGAATGGAGATCGTGGTCGACCAAACCGGCTGGCAAGAACTTAGTGACCTCTTCGGCGATCAGGAAGGCCCGATTCGCGGCGTGGCTGCAAGAAGCGCCGAGCGGCTTCGCACCGCCAAGGGGACCGCACTTGAAGTGTTGCTGGCCGCGTTCGAGTCCGACGGCGCCGAAGAGGAACGCGAAAAATGACGATCATCATCTCGCCAAAGCAGCGCGACCTCCTCTACGATCAGATCCTTGTCCGTCTCAGCGGGATCCACGCTGTATGGCTCGCGGCAAGAAACGAAGACTTCGAGACCGCCGACCGTCTAGGCCACGCGGATACTGCGCGAACAGGCGAAGCTGAGCCAGCGCGTCCTCGCCGAGCGGTCAGGGATATCGGCTTCATGGTTGAGCCGGATCGAGAGCGGCGACTACGACCCGACTTGGGGAAATATGCGCCGAGTTGCGAATGGACTTGGGGTCTCAATGGAGAGGCTGTCGGAACTGGCTGAGGAGCTCGAGGAAAGGAAACCGAGCGTTGGCAGACAGTAATGACAAACAAATGGAGGCCCTTCTAACCGCGGTAAATCATCCCCTTCGGCGGAGGGTGCTTCGGCTCGCAATTGAGCGCCACGAGCTGAGCCCCGTCGAGACCACCGAACTGTTGGGAGAGCAGCTCTCCAAGGTGAGTTATCACTTTCGAATTCTCG
>DASTSJ010000064.1:0-2742 GCA_035760765.1 Edaphobacter sp.
CGGGCAGCGTCTTTCCTATGACGTGGGCACGAACCCTCAGCGTCAGCCCTGCGCGCTGAACCTTCAGACCATCTAACAATAGCTTGGGCGGGGGCGAAGATCGCCTCCGCTCGACCTTTTCAAATCCCCGTTGCTGCCGCAGCTCTATCTGCTGCCGACGATGTCCCCACGGGACCCAAGGAGAAATTCAATGCGACCAATTTACATGACAATGGCAGCCGTGGTCGGCCTTTCCGTGGCCGCGCCTGCTTCAGCCCAGTGGGCCCACGAACCGACTTACACAAATGCACCGGCCGCGCCTGAGCCTGCCCAGTGGGGCCACAGCCACAGCCGCACCTACAGCCACCAGCTACAGCTCCAGATCGACGCCGGCGTCAGCCAGGGCACGATCTCAAGGCGCGAGAGCATCGGACTTCGCGAGGAACTGAGCCGGCTGGTGCGCCTTGAACGACGGTTCAGCCCGAACGGAATAAGCGGCCGCGAACATGCCGAGCTGCTACGGCGTAGTACCGCCCTGAGCACGGACATCCGTGAGGCGAGCCAGTCTCATAGCAGGCGCGGCAACGAAACGGCGACTTGGGAAAGCGGGAGCGTCAATGGCCATTGGGTGCCAGACGCTCGGTTTGCTGGGTTGCATCCCGGCGATCGTTTCAACGGGGATGCAAGGATTGGCCAGCACGCCACGTCTCGCATCGTGAGCCTGCCAGCGGAGTATCGCGGACAGTATGTCGATGATACTCGGGTCTACTACGGTTATGACAATGGCCGGGTATATCAGATCGACCGTCAGTCACGGATGATCCTGGCACTGCTCGATCTAGCGCGCTGATCGAAGTTAGTTCGTCACGCGGAAGGCGCCCGGCTTCGGCTGGGCGCCTTTCTGTGAACGTTGAGGTTGCCTACGCGGCCTTTGGCAAGCGGGACTCGAAGGTGGCTTTCGTGACGGCGACAGCCATGCCCTTGTTCGATGACGTTTCCGAAACCTGAGCCTTTAGCTGCTTAGCCAGGGCAGCGACGAGTGCCGTCCCGAGCCCGGTCGATGCGCTCGCCTCGTCGGTTTCCTGACGGCCTGAGCCGTTGTCTGCGACCGTCAACTTCCAATCGGACTTTGCGATCTCGAACGTCACTCGGATGCGCGCAGACGAACGCGGCGCGGGAAAAGCATATTTGACCGCGTTGATGATGAGTTCGGTCACGATCAGGCCGATGCTGACCGCATGACTGGTCGGTAACGCGCCAGGATCCGCACTTACGGAGATGTCGATGTGCTGTCGTGGGTCCACCATCGACGAAGCAAGACCAGAGCTCAATTTGGTGAGATAGGGGCCCATCTCGATCTGCTCTATACCGTCAGAGGCTTGCAAGTGACTTTGCACCGCGGCCACCGACATGACCCTCTGGTGAGCTGCACGGAGCTCGTTCTTGGTCTCTTCGGAACTTACTACCCCCGCTTTCAGCAGCAGGATGCTGGCAATGATTTGCAGGCTATTCGCGATGCGATGCCGCATCTCGCGGAGGAGCGTCTTCTGCTGTTCGAGCAATTCCTCGGTGTGCTCAAGGAGTTGTTGTTTCTCCTGTTCAGCCACACGTCGCTCGGTGATGTCCTTGATCGCAACCAGCACCATCCGCCCTGACCCGCTTTCATCGCGGATGGGCAAGGCGTTCAGATGAAGCGTCCGCTTGCCGAGCTTCGCGAAGCTACGCTCAAACTCGAAGCTGTCGATGGTGGTGCGATCGTCGACGACGGCCGCAAGAAGCTGCCTGAGCCCAGGGATGTCCCATTGCCCGCCCGACAGCTCGAACATGGAACGGCCATGCGCACTGGCGGGATCCTCACCATAGACCTCGTAGAAGCAACGACTGCCGGCTAGGAGTTGGAGCTCGTCATCGAGCACCAGGAATGGTTCTGGCAAAGTGTCAACGATCGCCAGCGCGAGCGCCTGCGCTTGGGCCAGATCGTTAGGCTGATTCATTGAAGCGCTCCTTGGGCGGGAGCTTCGCACATCTCTCTGCCATCGGCTCGCCAATCATGGCCGGTGGTTTCGCAACAATACACTGTCCGAAGCCGAACGGTAACTCAAAACACCTCGGCCCCCTTAGTTCCCGGGAAGCGTTGATCCGTTACACTTGGCCACCATCGACCAGTGCTGGAGTGCAGCCGCGCTCCTGACTTCCAGGGGAGCAGGCGATGCACGCGTTGATTATCGAAGATGACGATCTGATCGCCATCGCAATAGAGGAGGTCCTGCGCGACTGCGGATTCACGTCCTTTGACTTCGCTGTGTCACTCGATGAAGCGGTAACCGCAGCGAGGCAACGATGCCCAGATTTGATCACTGCCGACATCGAGCTGAAGCCCGGTTCCGGTATCGATGCCGTCCAGACCATCTGCTCTGAAAAGCCAATCCCGGTAATCTTCATCACAGGGCGAGCCGACGACGCGCGGTCCCGCATGCCCCAGCACCCTGTCCTGAGCAAACCCTTCCGCATCAGCGACGTAGAGGCGGCAGTGCGGGAAGTGATGAGCGAGTAAACTAGCGGAGGGGTCGCGCCCCCCCTAAGGAGCGATCCAGCCGCCGATCGCCAGCACCGCTGCTATCACGCTGACGCCGAACGCAACCATGAGCAATGTTATGGCAAGGGTCGCCGGCGCCGCGTTTGATGCCCGCTGCCCATCGAGCCGCTCCAGCAACGGACCTCGGAGCCAGTTGGACCAAATAGCGAATGAGATCGCCATCAGAA
>DASTSJ010000065.1:0-4432 GCA_035760765.1 Edaphobacter sp.
TGCACGAGGCTCCTCGAACGCCATCACGCCATTAGAAACTGCCTCAACCCCGGTCATCGCCGCACAACCGCTCGCGAAGGTCTTCATCAACAGCCATATGCCCAGATACTTCACTGTCTGAATCGCTGGAGGCGGAGGGGCGACGCGAGGAACCGGATGTCCGCCGTTGGCGAAGACATCGGCGGTACCAACCACAATCAGCGCCAGCAGAGAGCCCACAAACAGGAATGTAGGAATGATGAATGCTGCGCCTGTATCTTTGACGCCGCGAAGATTAACGATCGCAAGAATAGCCAGAATGACAAGACAGATGGAAAGCCGGTGGTGATGTAGCTCCGGAACGGCCGACGTAAGCGCCGTAACACCTGCCGAAATCCCCACGGCTGCCGTAAGGATGTAGTCAATCATTAGGGCGGCTGCAGCCAGCAGGCCCGCGCCCTCGCCCAGGTTCTCGGTCGCAACCGTGTAGGACCCGCCGCCACCGGGATAGGCTTCAATTGTCTGGCGGTAGCTAAAAAAGACGATGACCAGGAGAATGAGGATGGCGGAGATGACGGGGACAATATGATTCAGCCCCGCGATTCCCATCGGAATCAGAAGCGTCATCGCAGCCTCCGGTCCGTAAGCCGCGCTGGTAAGGGCGTCAAGCCCGAAGATTGGAATTCCCGCTGAGACCCCTATGTGCTCGGCGCGCTCATCACTGGAGGCGAGCGGCCGCCCAAAAAGTACATCCGTAAATGTCATGGCCGTCTTCGATACTATCCTGCCAGCCGGGCTGGACGATCAACTTTTATTGCGGAGATACACTGGAAACACTATGACGAATCTCTACGAAATCCCGGTTCAGCGCATCACCGGCGAGACCACCTCGCTGGGCGAATATCGTGACAAGGTACTGCTCATCGTGAACGTCGCTTCCAAGTGCGGACTTACGCCTCAGTACGAGGCGCTCGAAAAGCTGTCGTCGCGCTTCAAGGACGCAGGCCTGGTGGTCTGCGGGTTTCCAGCAAACGACTTCGGTGCACAGGAGCCCGGCAGCAACGAAGACATCGCTTCCTTCTGCAGAACCAACTATTCCGTCGATTTTCCCATGTTCCAAAAGATTGCCGTAACTGGCCCTGACACGCATCCGCTCTATGAGGCGTTGATTCAGGCAAAGCCGCAGGCCACCAGCGAGACTCGTGCCGGATTTCGTGAAAAGCTGAATGGCTTTTTGCACGACAAGCACAACGGAGCAACGACAAATCCTGAGCCAGGGATTCTCTGGAACTTCGAAAAGTTCCTCGTCGACCGACATGGGAATGTCGTGGAGCGCTTTTCTCCCGAGGTCAGTCCTGATGACCCCCGTGTGGTTGCCGCGATTGAAGCTGCTCTCAAGAGCTAAGTCATCGACATCCGGCCGTCAATTTAACAGCAATCATTCAAGCTTGTTTGCAGGGTCAACTCATTCATGTCAATGCGCCTCGTTCTACTCTCGTCAGCAATGCTGATCTCGAGCTCTGCTCTGGCTCAAAAGGCCGCGATCCAGATTACCGCCGACCTCTCTGAGGCTCCGCGCAAGCTGTATCTCGCAGAGATCGACATCCCTGTCAGTCCCGGAGTCGTCTCGCTCACGACTCCGGAATGGATTCCAGGGAACCACAGACCGACTGGACCGGTTAGCGACATCACCGGCGTGGTCTTCACCGCGAACGGGAAGCCACTTGTGTGGCACCGGGACGATGAGGACCTGTACCAGTTTCATGTCACGGTACCTGCGGGTGTAAGCAAGATCCACGCGCATCTGGACTGTATCGTGACCTCACGCGTGAGCCAGAAGCTTGCTGTGCTCGAGTGGGAGAAGTTGCTCCTGTATCCGGCCAATACGCCTGTTCGAGATATATCGATTCAGCCCAGCGTAAAGGTCCCGAAGGGCTGGGGGATCGGAACTGCGCTCACGCCGACTGACCACTATGATCCTCAACACCCTCAAGGTGGAACGACGCACTACGCGGCGACTACTGTCGAGCAACTGCAGGACTCCCCCGTCATTACGGGCCAGTACTTCCATGAGTTTCCTCTGGCTCCCGAGATCACGCCAAAGCACTACATCGACGTAGTCTCTGATCAGCCAGAGGACTCAAACCTTCGGCCCGACCTGCTCGCCGAGCTGAACAATCTCGTTCGCGAGGCCGGAACGGCGTACGGCTCGCATCACTACTACGTCTATCACTTTCTGTTGACTCTTTCGGATGTCGCCGGAGGAGAAGGCCTCGAGCACGGCCAGTCTTCTGATAATGGAGTCGCCGAGAAGGCTTTCTCCGATAGCGCGCATCAGCTGGCTGACGCCGATCTGCTGTCTCATGAGTTCACGCACTCATGGAACGGCAAGTACCGCCGCCCCTTCAACCTGTATCAGGATAACTTTGCCAAGATGCAGCAAGGCTCCTTGCTATGGGTCTACGAAGGCCTTACGCAATATATGGGCAACGTTCTTGCGGCCCGGGCAGGATTGAAGTCGCAGGCTGAGTACCGGGATCTGCTTGCGATGTCAGCAGCGAGTCTCGAGTACAAGCCGGGTCGCCAATGGCGTCCGACCGAGGATACCGCCATCGCAGCCAGCGTGCTCCGCAGTGACAATCCGGCGTGGTCCAACTGGCGCCGCGGGCAGGACTACTACCAGGAAGGCGAGCTCTTCTGGCTCGACGCTGACACCCTCATCCGCAAGCAGACCAACGACGCCAAGTCGCTCACGGACTTCTTTCATATCTTTCTTGCCAAGGGAGGTAACACCGGGCCGCTCATCGTTACCTACAACCGCGACGAGCTCATTCACGACCTAAATCAGGTCATGCCGTATGACTGGGCCGGCTTTATCCATCAGCGCATCGACACTATCAATCCTCAAGCGGACCTCGATGGCATCGAGCGCGGAGGCTACAAGCTTGTCTTCACCGACAAGCCGAACGCATCCGAGCATACGATGTCTTCGGCAGGCGGAGGACGGCCCCGCGGAATCAATGTCTGGTACTCACTCGGGCTTCGTCTCACCAGTGATGGCACCATCGTGGATGTACGCTGGGGCGGACCGGCAGATAAAGCAAATCTCGCTCCAGGTCAGAAGATCATGGCCATCAACGGAAACATCTTCTCCTCGGACGCGGTGAAGAACGCTCTTAGAGATGCAAAAGGAAACTCACAGCCGATTCATCTGATCGTGCAGGCAGACACTTTCGTCTCCAGCGCGGATATCAACTACCACGATGGCGAGCGGTATCCCATGCTGGAACGGACCCAAGGCACACCTGCGTATCTCGACGAGATCACCACTCCTCTGGCAAAGCAGGAGAAGGCGAAGTAATCGCTCCGGCTTCAAAGAAAGGAAGACGCCTCTTTGCGAGGCGTCTTTCTATTCTGCAACAGCTTCATGGTGGTTACCGGGCAGGCTCCAGGTCCAAGGTAAGCACCTGGAATGGTTTTAGCTGAAATCGATGTGGCGTCCCGGCCACGAGCGAGATCTCCGGTTTACTCGCATCCTCTCCCCACGGAGAACGGGAACGGAAGCGACGTGCCGCCCCGACCGGAAGCTCGAGAGCGGCTCCGGCATCGAGGGTGATCTCCTGCGGCTTGTCTGAGGGATTTCGCAGCACCAGAATGCTCTTCTCTTTCGACCACGAAGCCCATCCATAGACCTGCAGCCAGTCGGGATCGCCCCCGACCCAGTGGGAATCTTTCAGAACATCGGCGTTCTTTCTGGACCAGCGGGCCGCTTCTGCCAGCACATCCCAGTTCTTCTTCGACAGCAGATCTGGCGTCAGATACATCTCCTGCAGTTGTGTTCCCGTTCCGAAGTACGAACGCACCTCGTTGGCGAAGTCATCGCCTGGATCATCCTTCAGGCGAGGGTTGTAGCGTGCATAGATGATTCCGTGCAGCATCAGTGAGTTCAGAGGAAACAGCGGCCCTCGGGAAACGACCCTCTGATAGGTCTGCGCGTCACGGTATGTAATCCACTGCTCCCGCTTCGTACCAACACCGGTCAGCGAATCATCCTCGCCACCGCGCCAGATTGAATCCGCATACCGCAACCAGAACGGCGATGCAGTCGTTCCCGTGGTCAGGTTGATGTAGATATCGGGCTTGGCCTCGCGTAGTTCCCCAATCAAGTGAATCATCGCATCGAAGTCGCTATCGAAGTGACTTCCCGGCACGACATGATTCACGTTGCCCGTGCCGTCGAACTTGAACTGATTCACACCCTGGTCTCGCATCATCGTGAGACATACATCACGAAAGCGCTGATAGTACTTCGCTCCCGACAGGGCAAAGCCTCCATTTACGATCTCGAATCCTTCCGCCTCTCCATACTTGACTCTCTCCTGCTTCGGCTTGGAATAGCCACCCCAGGGAGACATCCATACACCCGGCGCGAAGCCATACTTTGCGGCGGCCT
>DASTSJ010000066.1:0-5305 GCA_035760765.1 Edaphobacter sp.
CGGCAGCTTGTCTCTGCAGGTGATGTAAGCGGAGCGCGTGCGCTTCTCGGAAGGCCGTTCAGCGTCGTCAGCCGTCCTGCATCGGGCCGCGGCTACGGCACACGGTATACCGTCCCAACGATCAACCTCGCACCCTATGATGAGCTGATTCCAGCAATAGGCGTGTATATCACTACGCTGGCAATCCATGGTGAGTGTTTTCAGGCCGTAACGAATGTTGGAAACAGGCCTACCTTCGGTGAGGATTCGTTCACGATCGAGTCGCACATCCTCAACTTCCATCCCATTGATCTAAGCGATCAGACAGCCATTCATCTTTCCTTCTTGAAGCGGCTTCGGGATGAGATCCGCTGGCCCTCGCCAGATGCACTGCGAGAACAGATCGGACGGGATGTGCGCCGCGCGCAGCGATACTTCTCACTTTGCGAAAGGCTCTCCCCAAAGAGCTCTTCCATATAACCTGCAAGGCTCACCGAGGCGAGGCCGCTCCAGAGTCGTCGTCCCTGTCGTCTGATGGGTCTTTTGCTGCTTGATCCGCCGTGGCAGGTATCGGGCGAGCTGCCACATTGAGAGGCTTCTTCGGAGCATTGTCCGAAGGAAACTGCTCATTGGGCTTGCCTGCGATCACTGTCTGCATAAAATCCATCCAGATCGGCAAAGCTGCGCGCGCGCCAGTCTCTTTGTCTCCCAGGGACTGTCGGCTGTCATAGCCGACCCAGGTGCCGCATGTCACCGAAGGCGAAAATCCGATAAACCATGCGTCGGTATAGTTATTCGTCGTGCCGGTCTTACCGCCCAGTGGATGATTCAGCTGCGAGGCACGTGCGGCCGTTCCCATCCGGACGACTGCCTGAAAGAGCTGCATCATCGTCCGCGCCGTCTCAACCGAGATGACCTCGCGGACATCCGTGGGCTTTTCATCCAGTGGCAGTCCATCCGCCTGAGTCACCTTACGGATATAGTGCGGCTCGATACGAATGCCATCGTTTGGAAACACGCTGTAAGCGCCCACCTGATCGTAGAGCGAAATATCCGCAGAACCCAGCGCGACCGGAAGAAAGGCCGGGATGTCGCTGGTAACACCGAAACGATGCGCCGTGTCGATGACCTTGCGAATTCCGACATGGGATGCCAGCTTGAGTGCAGGAATATTGCGAGACTCGGCGAACGCATACGTAAGCGAGATGGGGCCCATGTAGTTCGCTTCATAGTTATGCGGCGTATACGGTCCACTGGGAGTCGGGAAGGTTGTCGGACTATCCACAATTATGTCGGTTGGCTTCGCACCGGCTTCAATCGCAGTCGTGTAGACGTACGGCTTGAACGACGAGCCTACCTGGCGCTTTGCCTGCGTGGCGCGGTTGAACTGTGACACAGCAAAGTCGCGGCCGCCTACCATCGCGAGGACCTCGCCCGTTGCATTGTCGACAGCCATCAAAGACCCCTGTGCGCCCGAGTCCTGTTCAAGCGAAGCCTTCCATACCCCGCTCTGCTCCTGCTGCACAATCTTGACGTAGACCAGATCTCCATTCCGCAGAAAGCTGTCGGCCGAGGGGAAGGTCGTCCATTGCCAGTCTTCCGGCGTAAGAACGGCGATCTGCGTTCCCAGCTTCACCGTAACCCGCTTCGGCTCTACTACGGTGATAACGCCATGGACATAGGTGCCCTTCGTGATCGGTTGAACCCAGTCAGGATGCTTATAGGTCTCCACGTCATCGCCTGACAGGACGACGTTCGGCAGATCTCCCTTCCAGCCTTCACGCCTCTCGTAAGTAGCCAACCCATCGAGCACCGCCTTGTTCGCTACAGCCTGCAGATCGAGGTCCAGAGTGGTGTAGACGCGTAGACCTGCTCCATGCACCTCATCAACGCCATACTCTTTCTCAAGCTGTCGCCTGACCTCTTCCACGAAGTATGGAGCCGTGCTGTTGGGTGGCGACTGAATGTGTAGTCCCAGCGGAGCAGCCTTTGCCTTCTCCTCCTGCTCCGCAGTAATCTTCCCGTCCTGCTTCAGCTCACTCAACACGAGGTTGCGTCGCTTTAAGGCACGATCGGGATGGCGAACGGGTGAGTAGTACTCCGGTCCCTTGGGAAGGGCAGCCAACAGAGCCGCCTCCGGCAGAGTGAGATCACGGACATGCTTGTCGAAGTAATATTCCGCCCCGGCCTCGAAGCCGTAGGTTCCACGCCCCAGGTAGATCTGGTTCGCATAGAGCTCGAAGATCTGGTTCTTCGTGAATCTCCTCTCGATCTGCATCGAGAGGATGACCTCCTGAAACTTCCTGCCGAAGGTCTTTTCGTTTGAAAGGAAGAGGTTACGTGAAAGCTGCATCGTCAGGGTGGATGCTCCCTGCGACTTGCCCTGTGAATGAAGGTCGCGATATGCAGCTCCCACGGCGCGAAAGAGATTGACGCCCCAGTTTCGTTCGAAGCTCTTGTCTTCAATCGACAGGATCGCTTGCTTCAGAATCGGCGGGAACTCAGAGTAGGGGACGACGACGCGGCGCTCCAGCGCGAAAGACCCAAAGGGACGTCCATGCACGTCTATCAGTTCAGTCGTTGTGTTCGGATGATATCGGGTAAGGTCGTCGATCTCCGGCAGATCGATGGAGTACACCAGCATCAGACCGCAAAGCGCCCCGAAGACTGCAGACAGCGAGAGCAGAACGTAGAAGGTGACCAGGCGGGCACGCCTGCGGCTGGGATACTCCCGCCACTCGAAGATGCCTTGCAGAACACGCTGCCATAGGGGCTCTGCAAGTCGATCGACTGAGGACTCTTCGCGTCTGTGTAAGCTCGGCACTGCCCTTCACCATAGCATGTCCAGACAGGGGCCAGCAGAGTAGAACAAACCAAAGATCACCGAAGCGAAGTTACGGAATATCGCTACTTAAGCAGCCTTTTCTTTCAGCAGGTCAAGTGCCTTGGTGAGCTGCTCATCGACAGACACGGCTGGCTTCTTTGTCTCAGGCTGCTTTGATTCCGGAACAACGGCGTCCTCATCAATCGGTTCATTGTCATCAATGTTTGAGGCTACAAGGACTCCCGGAGTTACCCCCTCGTCCTCCAGCTTCTTTCCGGAAGGCGATTCATACTTTGCAACGGAGAGAATCAGCGCCGCTCCGTTCGGAAGCTCGAATGTCTTTTGCTGCGAGCCCTCTCCGAAGGTCCTTTCGCCAACGACCTCGGCACGGTGGTTGTCCATAAGTGCGGCCGCAACAATCTCTGCGGGGCCTGCGGTGCCCCGATTCACGAGCACGACCATCGGTGCCGTCGAATTGACAGCCTTTGAAGGATCAGCGCTGAACACCTGCTTATCGACCTTCTGGCCCTCGAGGGTCGTGATTGTGCCGGATTTCAGAAGAAGATTCGCCAGATGGATCGCCTCTGCGTTCTCTCCGGCTGCCACATCACGCAAATCGAGGAGAATCTTCTTGTTGCCTGCCTTCTGCATGCCCTTCAGTTTCGACTCCACCTGTTGCACGTGCTCACGGTCCAGCACCATCGGCTTTAGATACAGGATCGAAGAGTTTTCATAGAGAGTCTCACCGACGGCAGGCTCTGAGACGAGCGTACGCGTCATCGTGATCTTCTCCGGAGTCGCCTTTCGGGGACGGACGACAGCAATCGACAGTTCGCTCCCCGGCTGTCCTTCGAGCATCATCCGGATCATTGCGAGCGAGATGTTGCGTGTGTCCTGATCACCGATCGCCTCGATGATGTCGCCGTCGTTCAAATTTGCCTTCTCGGCTGGGCTTCCTGGAACCACTGAAACAACCGTCGCGTAGCCCCAGCGCTTCGACACATTGATGCCCACCTGGGCTTTGCCACCCTTGTCGTTCTTGTACGTCTTGTAATCCGCTGCCGAAAGGTAGCTTGAGTCCGAGTCGAGCGATTCCAACAGACCGCGCAGCGCGCCGTCGGTCACATCCGGGATATTTGGCTCTTCTACATAGTCCGTCTGGATGTGCCGAAGTACCTCGCTGTACACATTGATCTGCTTATACGCTCCATCCTGATCATCAGTGGCCGCATTCACGCCGCTGGAGTTAACCCCCAGAAACACCGTGAGCACCAGGACGACCGATACGGAAAGCAGAAGGATCTTCGAAATCTTCGGCATAGTTGCAGAACTCTCCAGGGGGAGCAGAGAACCCCCCCAACAGGCGTTAGACGAAACAGCCTGGAGAAATGATACTCTCGTACCAAGATTCCGCGATACAGGCAGAAAGACAATGGTGGCGGTGGACAGAATCGAACTGTCGACCTACGGGTTATGAGTCCGTCGCTCTAACCATCTGAGCTACACCGCCGGTTGAAGAGAGCCGCGCCCACCAGAAAACCATCGCGATCGGGGAGAGTCGCCTCTGGCACAGCCAGGTTCCATCATACTTGATTCCACGCTGTCGGAAAAGTCCAACGAAAACCGCCCTTTGCGCGTCGTCGGCGTAATTCCGGCCCGCCTCGCCTCAACCCGTCTGCCGCGCAAAATCCTGCGCCCGATCGCCGGTCGCCCCATGCTCGCCTGGGTTTGGGAAGCAGCCAGTGCGTGCCCTCAGCTGGATCAACTTTTGGTCGCCACCGACTCGGAAGAGATCGCTTCTCTGTGCATCGAAAATAGCTGGGCCTGCCAGCTCACATCGCCGGAGCTCACCAGTGGGACCGACCGCGTTCACGCAGTCTCGCAGACTGTCGACGCCGACATCTATGTCAACATCCAGGGAGATGAGCCGCTCCTTAAATCCGAACACCTCACCGCTCTGCTGCGACCTTTTTCCGAGCCAAAGGTTGAGGTAACTACATTGAAGGTCGCTTGCACGCCTGAGAACATCCACAACCCAAACGCAGTAAAGGTGGTCACTGCCGCGGATGGAAGGGCGCTCTACTTCTCCCGCGCCACAATTCCCTACAACCGCGATGGCCATCCTGCGCTCTACTGGAAGCACATCGGACTCTACGCATATCGCAAGGCCGCGCTCCAGCGCTTTCCTTCCTTGCCGGCAAGCACACTGGAGCAAACGGAACGGCTGGAACAGCTACGCTTTCTCGAAAACGGCGTCAGCCTTTATGTTGAGCCAACACCCTTCGACACCATCGGCGTCGATACCGAAGAAGATCTTCGTCTGGCAGAAGCCATCCTGCTGCGCTAACGCGCTTCAGCGATAAAACTCAACTCAAGTCCAGCACCCTTAGGCTTCGCCGTTACCTTCTCGAGCGAACGCACCACCCAGTCCGCCTTCTCAAGCTGCGCCAGGGTGTGGGTGCCTATAACCCCAAGGACGCGAGATCCTGCAGCCTTCCCCGC
>DASTSJ010000067.1:0-6355 GCA_035760765.1 Edaphobacter sp.
CGCCCGCATCAACGAGCGCATCGAGGAAGCTTGGCAGGCCCTCCAGCCCGCGATGGAAGCGAAGGAGATCTATGAGGAGCACTATAAGCAATTAATGAAGGACAAGGGCATTATGAAATGACCCCAGCTTCTCGCGCGTTCTCCTTCGCTCCAGCAAGGAATTGTCCGTTTTCGTGTGCAGCCTCAAAGATTCTAATCTCCTTATATGTCTCGTTAGTGTCTATCAGATTTCTCGCTTCGCACTGGACGTCAAGTTCCTTCAATAGACGGAAGCAATCGCAAACATAATCAACCATGAGCTTTTTCGAAGCCCCCGTCAAAGTCCCTTCGTTAATTATTCCGCATGCGCTCTCAAACAGGTTCAAGAGTTCAGCAAGATAGAACTTCCGAGAATCTTCGTCTTCATCGCGGATAGCCTTCCGAAGATTGTCCCAACAGTTCGAGAATCCTGTTTGTAAACCGACTAATGTTGCGGCGGAAGAGTTGTTATTGCCTCTCTGAAGTGTGAGTATTGCAACGGCAAAACCGATAACCGATACCCCGAGCGAAACACCTGAAATCAATGTTTCGGCCTTCATTACTCGCCTTTAGGGGCGTCACCTTGACGTTGCGAGGCACCAGCATTATTGGAGGATTTATCCTTCGGACCGTTATCGCTGTTTGTTTGTTTAATGGCCGCTCGAAGGTGCGACGTCGATAGCGTGGCGGTTTTGCGATTGAACAGCCCTTTATATTGGGCCGTAGCCAACTGATCCTGCGCAAGAAGATCTTCTGTTCTTTTCGGTTTGTCAGACACTGGTACATCCCTCGAAGTGGTTGAATTTGCATCCTGATATCCGCAGTTTATATTGCCGGTCGATCAGGTGGTTCTTAATCCGCTCGAGATCGCTTCACAGGTCCAGTGGTCAAAAGGAAAGCCCGGTAGTGATGACCGGGCCTTTGCTATTTGCGAAGTAGTACCTCGTTTATAGCAGGGGTCTTGTGTCCGTTTACTCGTTCTCTCGGTTCTCAGCTTCCTCAAACTCCTGGCTAACCTGCTCCAGCCATTTCCCAGCGGCGACCGCTATCGGAACCAGGGCAATGAAGAGCAACATGCCGATGATGACAATCTTCATTGCTCACCTCCGACCGTCCTCAGAATCGGCTGCTATGGAGCCGTCTGGGGGTGGATGCGAAGGGAAGTAGCTGATCGGAGTCTGGCCCAGAAAGGTAGAGAAGTGAACAGCAACAGCAGAGCGGACACCGCTGGGATGCGATGTATCACTTTCGTATCACAGCAACCCAAGCCTCTCTCGGTAGCCCAAGGTTAATGTGTCACTAACTTGTTATTCTGCTTTGATTTATATGGTGAGAGCGCTGGGGCTCGAACCCAGGACCAACGCCTTAAAAGGGCGATGCTCTACCAACTGAGCTACGCTCTCACATAACCAAATTAGCATATCCGGGCGTGTTAATCGCGCCCTTATAGGGAGCAGTCAGTGAAGTGTTGTCGATGCTAAGTCTTCAGCGCTTCGCCTCGAGAACTGTGCTTTGACCGACACCGTTGCGCACAGGCGATAGCGGAAGATGACACACCTTGACCGCGTCGTTCGCGTACGCGCAAGGGAGGGCCGTGGTCGCATCCCTGGTTAGGACGACCCAATCGACACCGACTCGCGCCAGTGCCGAGATCCGGTCCGCATCGCTTCGGTGGCTCAGTCCAGATTGAAGGGCTTGTCCCATTCTCCACTCTGCGGTCAGCGAAGGCGTAATGGCAGCCTCTCCGCCATCCTTCGAGTAGTCGGGGAGTGCACTCCGCTCTGCAATCGCACGGAAGGACTGAGCATCTTCTCCAGGCTTCGTGATGTAGTCGGAATCCAGTGCGAAGAAGGCATCTCTGGGGGTGTTGGCGCGAATCCACTCAAACGCCTGCACCCACGCATTGCCCTGATGTTCTGAAGGCAATTCGATGTGAGGCGACGAAGGGAAAGTCTGGCGCTCGGCAACGAACATCACTGCTGCGAGAATCCCAAATGCCGTCGCCCACGGCAGCTTCTTTCTTCCAAGCCAGGAGGACAACCGCGCGCCGACGAACAGGATCATTACCGTATAGATCACCTGGAAGACACGCAGAGGCTGCAGGCGGGCCACGATAAGGCTGGCTGAGTCGGACCGAGCGAACAGAAGTGACACAAGGACGGATGCAACACCCGCGGTGATGCTCATGCGTGCCAGCGCGACGCGGCCGAATGCGTGATCCGAGTTCTTTTCGGCGAACGCGGTGAAGCCAAGAATGACGAGCGGCCCGGCGATCCCCATCCACTCATACCAGTGCCACTGGCTCAGGAACCAGTAGTAACGGGACATCGCAACCTGGTGGTAGTCCAACGGTTCGGGCTGCTCCATCAGGCGCAGGATGAGAGCGACAATGACGGCCCCTACAGTCAGTGCGCCTGTTGAAGCAAGCCAGGAACGGCGTCGGCAGAGTGACCCCGCGGCCAGTGCAAGGATGCTTCCAAACCCGTACGCTGCCATCAGCGGATGCATGACGGACGCAATTACGAGCGACAATCCAGCCTTGATGAAGAGGGATGTGTCGTGCTCTCCTTCTTCATGCAACTTTGTCAAAAAGCGGAGCGAGTAGTAGATCGCAAATAAAGTGCCGGGAGTGGAGACGCTGCGCGCCGTTACGTAGGGATCCATCAGCATCAGGGAAGTGCCTGCGACCGGGAGTGTGAGCCAAGTCGCAAGCAGAGCCACCGATCCGACGCGTGCTCTTCCATCAAAGCATTGCTCTGCCAGAAGCCACGCTGACCACAGGGTCGCCCACGTGGCTGCAAGGTAGATGAGCAGGAGAGCGGTTTCCAACCGCAGATCCGACAAACGAACGAAAAGCGCCACGACTGGCGCAAAGAGGGAAAAACGGAGGTGCCCCAGGACGAAGCCGGTCTCGTGCGGATACATCGCAGGGGAAAGCACCCGCTTGACGCCCGCCAGGTACAGGCCACCGTCTTCTGCGTAAGGATGATACCCCTGTATCAGGAACGAGAGCATCGTCAGGACGCTTACCAGTGCCATCGCCTTTGATCGCGGAGCTGGATGCGCTCCTTCGAATGGCTTCTGCTGTGCTTCTGCACCGGGCGTCTTCAAGAGCGAGACGGTCGAGGTTGCCAATCGCGAGGTACTCCTAAAAGTTAATCTCTGACGTCCGACTCGCACTATCAGCTCTTGAGAGCGCAGGCACGACGACAGTTAAGACGTATTCTTTGTGCTTCTCGTCTACTCGATGTTCTGAGAATCGTAACGGTACAATGATGGAGGCTTATACATCTACGTTTTCCCTGTTCCAGGCGGTCCTCCTCTTTGCAGACTTCAACGACTCAGACGCGCTCCCGTAACCTTGCGAAGACCATACCTGGGCTTCTGGTGAGTGCATTTTTCCTCTGGTACACCTTTCGCGGTATCCACCCATCGGCATTTCGGTCCCTTAGTTTTGTACATCCTGCATGGCTGGTGGGCGTACTTGGCTTCACGCTGGTGGGCTATACGCTCCGATGCGTACGCTGGGCCCGCATGCTGCAGTCGGCTAACGCTCGTTTCGCAACCTGCGCGCGTGTGCTTATGACCTCCCTGGCTGCGAACAATATTATGCCGCTGCGGATCGGCGACATCATGCGTATCTTCACGTATGCTCCTGATCTCGGCGTAGCACCGTCTGCCATCTTCAGCACCGTTATTCTGGAAAAGTTGCTGGATGTTTTCGTTGTAGGTCTGATTTTTATACAGACAATGGGCCGTGACCTGCCGATGAATATTCGTCGCGGGGCCGATGCGGCGCTTCTGGTCTCGACCGTTGGCCTTCTGGTGCTTATGTTTGGTGCAGGGCAACTGGAAGCCCCTGTACGCAAGCTCTTCGGCTCGCTGCCACAGAACAGGCTGATCGCGAAGGTGGAGCATTGGCTTCTGCTGGCCATCACCACACTTCGGCAGATGGGTGTCCGCGGCAATATTGTTCTGCTGCTGTACAGCGCAATCATCTGGTTCTGCGAAGGCATGATCTTTGTCTCGGTTATCCGGCTCGTAGGCGTCCCGACCGACCTGCGAGGCCCGTGGGAGGCCGTCTCGTTCGCGAATCTCTCTTATATGCTTCCCAGTTCGCCCGGAGCAATCGGCCCCTTTGAATGGGCGGTCAAGCTGGCTTTGACAAGTCATGGCACGCCAAAGGCAATGGCCGCCGTGTTTGGCCTCGCGATCCATGCCTGGATGCTGATTTCGGTGACTGGTGCAGGCGGCCTGATCTTCCTCGTGCATCGCTTTCGCATGCACAAACACACGCCACTGCTCGAAGAAATTGAGACTCTTCCGACGGAACTGCCCTAGCCCCTGCGGCCTCTGCACCGCCGCGGTCACGTAAACTGAATCAAACCCATAAAGAGCGGTGATCTTCAACGCATGTATCGTATCGTTCAACAGTCGCTTCTCGCCCGCATCCAGGCTATTCTCGCTGCGAAGTATGACGTCAGCCTGGTCAATCTTGCCGTAGAGCAGCCGCCGTCCATCTCGCTGGGAGAGCTCGCTTTACCAGTCGCCTTTGAGCTGGCAAAACGCCTGCGAAAGGCGCCGCGGGCGATTGCGACTGAACTGGCTGCGGAGCTCTCCACAGCGCTGCCGGAGGGGGTGGCCTCGGTCGAGGTCGCTGGTGCGGGATACCTGAATGTGCGTCTGGATCGTGCGGCCATCGCGCGTGACATGGCCCGCGATCGTCACGCGGATGTCGGCGGCCCGGGATTCCGGCTGGTCGAGCACACGAGCATCAATCCCAATAAAGCTGCTCACATCGGCCATCTGCGCAACGCCATCCTCGGAGACACCTTCCAGCGGCTGCTCCGTCGGGACGATTACAAGAGCGGCTACGAGGTTGGGGTTCAGAACTACATCGACAATACCGGGGTCCAGGTCGCCGATGTCGTCGTCGGGCTCACTTATCTAACTGGGCTCGATCTGGCTGGAACTCGAGCGCTGCTCGCGAATCTGACCGAGAAGGGCGAGCGGATCGACTTTTATTGCTGGGACCTCTACGCGCGCGTCTCACAGTGGTACACCGAAGACGAGAGTCAGGTGTCAGTCCGGAAACAGCTTCGCCTGGAGACGCTGCACGCCATCGAACACGGCGGCAATGAGACCGCGGAGATTGCAGACCTGATCGCAACTGCGGTTCTGCGAAGACACCTGGAGACAATGGCGCGACTCTCGATCGAG
Source organism: Edaphobacter sp. (assembly GCA_035760765.1). Lineage (GTDB taxonomy): Bacteria > Acidobacteriota > Terriglobia > Terriglobales > Acidobacteriaceae > Edaphobacter. Next base: position 5,239 of record DASTSJ010000067.1, read on the forward strand.
TATGACTTTCTGCCTCGCGAGAGTGAGATCCTTCACCTTCATTTCTGGGATGCGGCGCGTCAGTTGATGATCGAGAAGGGCGTTCTTTATCTCGAGACAGAAGGGAAGAACAAGGGATGCTGGGTTATGCGCCGAGCTCCCGTCAACGGAGCAGAGGCGCACGCGGAGCCGGCAGACGGGCCGGATGAGGATGCAAAGGTCATTGTGCGCTCGAACGGCACCGTGACCTACGTCGGCAAGGACATCGCGTATCACCTGTGGAAGTTCGGGCTGCTGCCGGGGAAGGACTTCGGCTACCGCAGGTTCCGCGAATATCCGACGCACACCTGCTGGATCTCAACTTCGGGTGAGAGCGATGCGGAGCATCCTGTCTTCGGTCGCGCAGATGCGATCTATAACGTAATTGATTCGCGACAGAACGATCCGCAGACGCAGGTGGTGCAGGCGCTGCGCGGTATGGGATTTACGGAAGAGGCAGATCGCTACACGCATTTCTCGTACGAGATGGTCGCGCTGACGCCGCGCTGCGCCATGGAGCTTGGATATACGGTCAGCGAAGAGGACCAGAAGCGCGCTTACATTGAGGTCAGCGGGCGGAAGGGCTTTGGCGTCAAGGCTGACGATCTGCTGGATCGGTTGATCGCGGCGGCACGCACGGAGGTCGACTCGCGGCATCCGGAGCTGCCAGAGGCGGAACGGAGCACGACTGCCGGCCAGATCGGCGTTGGAGCGTTGCGGTATTTCATGCTGCGTTATACGCGCAATACGGTGATCGCCTTCGACTTCAAGGATGCGCTCAGCTTTGAGGGCGAAACCGGACCGTATGTGCAGTACGCCATCGTTCGTGCGGCGAATATCTTCCGCAAGGCAGGGACGACGGCCGAGGAGGCGCTCTCCGCATTTGCTGGGCTCGATCTGACGGATATGCTCGAAGGTGAAGCCGGGACGACGGTATGGGAGACGTGGCTGCTGGCCTCGAAGCTCACCCTCGTGATCGAGCAGTGTCTTGCTACGTCGGAGCCGGCTTACCTGGCTCGCTATGCCTTCCAGCTGGCCCAGCAGTTCAACAACTTCTATCACCGGCACCACATTCTGAACGAGACGGATCCGGTCCGCC
>DASTSJ010000068.1:0-6911 GCA_035760765.1 Edaphobacter sp.
GAGATGGTGCGCCAGCCGCGGTTGGGATTCGGTTGCGGATAGTAGCTGATGGAGTAGAGATGCGCCAGATCCTCCCGGATGGAGGCGAAGGCATCCTTCTCGTCCTTCCAACTCTTCGCGAAGTAGGCCTTTCCTCCAGTGGCTTTGCTCATTCTCTCGAAGACTGCTGTCGAAACCGGCTCCGATTGCGCATCGCGGGTGCTGATCATGTAGATGATCGTCCCGGTTGACTGCGCCAGCTCTGCCACATCTTCCGGGGGCACGAGGCTTGCGTTGTCGGGACCGTTGGAGAAGACAACAATCGCCTTACGTCCAGTGAGGCTTGACGCATCCTTTACGGTCATCAGGAGACTGTTATAGAGAGCGGCATCATCGCCTGCAACGGTGCTGCGAACGCCACGCAGAATGGCGGACCGATCGGAGGTGAGCGAGACGCCGCGCGAGAGATCGCGACTATAGGAGTACAAGGCCACGCGCGAGACGCCATCCAGAGAACGGACAAAATCCGCAATCGCATCCTGCGCAAAGACGAAACCGCGATACATGTAATTGCTGGTATCAAACAGGATGAAGACGTTCGCACCTAAAGGCATCGGCCCGGCTGCCCTGGCGGGGGAAGAAGATTCCGAATCGGGAGCAGGCTGTCCGATGACCTGCTCGACCATCTTGCCCTCAGCTCCCGTAGCAACAAAACGGCGATTTGGTTCGTTTCCCTCTTCAAAGGTCGCAATCTTCTGGGGGATTTTATCTTCAGTGATCTGAAAGTCCTCCGGCTTTAGGCCGCTGATGTAGTTACCTTTGCGATCGGTCACCGCGATATTCAGCTGTACCAGGACGACGTTGACCAGGATGCGAGAGTCATCCTGTGCTGCGGTCCTGTGCTCGCCCGCCAGCACGAGCAAAGAGGACAGAATCATGGTTGAAAGAAGAGCTCGTTTCACCGTATGCCTCCCCCTGCTGTGCCCTGCGGCTGTGTGACGGGAGCCTGCAGAGCTGTTGTCGTTGTTGCATTCGGCAAGGGAGCAACCTTGCCCTCACGAAACTCCACACCGGCCTCCAGCATCGCGCGTTGCACTGCCGGCCAGTCTTCCAGATCGGTTGCAAAGATTTTGGCAGTCATGCGCCGGGTCAACTCCGGCACTAGCCTGTTGAGCGCCGCCGGTTCATACCCTTGCTCATCGGCAAGGCGTGCCCAGTACAGGTTGCTGGACTCCCAGGACTCGCCAAAGAGGCGGCTGGACTCTCCACCGAAGGACGGAAACGGCTTCACATAGAGCAGACCAGGAGCATAGTTTCGCGCCAGTACGGGGTGCGGAACTCCGAAGTCGCGCGAGAGGCGATCCACAGACGTATCGGACGGATATGCTGCACACAATGTGTCGAGCTGCTGATTCTGGGTACCAAGGGCTGCAGCGCGGCCGGGGTATCTTCGGCGAAACTCTGTCGAGAGATAAAAGGTGTCGGCAGGCATGGTCTGCGACAGCACAGCGATCGAATCTTCACCGCTGGCTAGCGATCTGCCCAGAGTCTCGAGGCGCTGCGGCGCGATCCGGTCAGACAGAATGCGGATCACCTGCAGCCTGAGTGCAGCGTCCCGCTCTGCGGCCATGAGAAGCTCTTCCCCTGAACTCTGGTAGAGGGCGGCTGCGCGCATTTCGCGCGGGGTTACATTCCACCAGCGCGGAACGGTCGCGCTTACGAGCAGGTCAGGCACCAGTTCCTTCCAGATCAGCGCCTGAACGTTTTCCGGCGCTATAAAGTCCTGCTCCGTCGCGGCCAGAGCATAAGGAAGATCGGCGAGTGACCCCATCAGGTAGGCACCACCGCCTGCGGGAGTTCCAACCCCCATCAACTCCGGCACCATCCAGGAACGCTCTGTCGAGACGATGGTCAGCCCGGAAAAATCATGGGAACGCACGAAGAGCGAGTTGTTGTGCAGGACCTGCGCTCCGGGCGGCTCATAGTAGGCGTAATTAAGTCCGACCAAGGCATCCCGTAAAAACGGTGCAAGCTGTCCACGAGAAGCCTCCAATCGCGACTTCGTTCCAGATTCCTTGATGACACGGGTAAGGTCAGTCTTGATCTGTAACTCTGCGTGATGGGTGGAGTAGACGCCGGGAGCCCAGGTGATCTTCTCGCTGTTGGTGAAGATCGGCCGCGGCAACTCGAACTCACGAAGCTCGCCGGCGAGACTCAGCAGATTCGGCTGGGCTTGCGAGCCTTGAGCCATCGCAGCTAGCCCGTCGCTGAGGGCAAACAGCGTATCCAGCGAAACCAGTCGCTGGTCTTCGAGCACATTGCGGATACGGCCTGCGATCTCCTGACGAACCCGCTGACCTTCGGCATCCTGCTGGGGCGGCCCCGCCATCAGCTCGATCAGACCTTCCTGCGACAGATCACTTGAGCCGGTGGACTTAATTACATCGGCCAAGGAAGCACGCGCGACATCGAAGAGTTGTGTGGAAGACGAGATCTTTGTAAAGGATCCCACCATCCTCATCCAGGAGTCGTTCAGCGCATCCGGCGGTATCTCACCCTGGCGCGCAAGGATCTGCCAGATACCAATAGTTGCCTGGAAGGCTCCCACTGCATTTCCACGCAGTGTCTCGTTGGAGATGTCGTTGATGGACTGTGTGACGCTGATGAAACGGAGAATAGCCTCGTCGTTGAGCTGTGGAAACTCCGAGAAGATCAGGTACCACGATCCGAATTTGGCGAAATTGTTCGCCATCAGCTTTGCGGTTGCAGGAGAGAGCTTTTGGCCTTCAGGCCTGCGGCCATCAATTTCCATCAGCGTCAGATAGTTCTGCAGAGGACCGTCATCGGAGTCGATACGCGAGAGCGATGCCATCGCCTCAAGCAGTTGTTCTGAACTGTTCCATCCACGGGCGCGCTTTGCCCAGATATGCGTTGTCTTAAAATCTGACTTCTGCGCAAGGGCTTCTTTCCAGACGCCGAGATCGCCGGGAACATGTGGCTGGCCGTCCTGATCCCACTCGATCCTGGTGAAGAGAATCAGCAGCCCTGGAGCCTTGCGAAAGACACTGGCCGTTGCGGCGGGCGTCAGTTGTGGCGCACGAAAGCCTTCGTAGACGCGCTTCAGCCGGTCAGGCTCCGTGAGGTGCTCCTGCTGCGCCTGGCTGACGCGAGAGAGAGCGTCATAATAGGCGGCGAGCCACCCGTTATCTCTCTCGATCAGATGCATGACGAACTCGCTCGCGTTCTCCGGGCTTGCACCAGCCAGGTCTCCCCAGGCCGCCTCCGCCTTTTGTCCACCGGGAACGATGACATGGCCGGAGCGGATGGAGATCTCGCTTCCATAGAAATCGAGCACAGCAGCGTACGGCGCAAGCCGGCCCAACCCGGGCGCCCGCGCGAGAGCGAGGTTTGTCTCGTCGTCGTTGCGCGACATCGCCCAGTAGAGGCGCGCCGTCGCGGGGTCGCGCAAAAGAAGATCGATCAGGTTATCGGCGCCAAGGCGACGGTTGAGCGAAAGCCACTCGGATTCACGCAGCAGGACGGGCACCTTGGTCGACGGAAATGCGTAATTGAACGGAATGCCCTTTTGCAGGCACTCTTCCAGAGTCACCAAAGGGAAGCCGGAATCGATCGTTAGAAAAGCAAGGTCGGGATTCGAAGTGGCCAGCGTAAGGTTCCTGTCCCTGCAGTTGCCGACGATTCGATAGCCCAGAATCTGCAGAAGCGTTCCTGCGTCGCCGCACCCTCTGACGTTGATAACTCCGCTGGGACCGGCGAGAATTTGCAACTCGCGGGCCTGCTGAATATAGCGTGCCAGCAGCAACAAAAACTCAGTCGGCTTCTGCTGGTTGAATCCCTGCATGAACACATTGCGCGCCAGGAGAGGAAGCACCTCGTTGGAAGGAATCTTCTGGCTGATACCGGCCATGCGCTCAAACGAGTGCAATGGGCCTGGAATTACGACACCTTCCGACGCGCTGGACAACGAGCTGCCGCCCGGCGTATTCCGCGTTGGCTGGCGCCGCTGTGCAGTAGATTGAGCATCGCCTGTTACGGGAAGCGCAACCACGCAGGTTAAACCTGTGATCAGAAGGATGGCCCGCCGAAGTAAGCACCTCATCGCAGACACCTCGCTACGAACTGCCGAGATGATGACAGGTCACGACCGCGCAGCAGGTGTCAGTAAAAGCTCAGAGGCGGCCTGGAAGAATGGGAGCAATCATGACACCCGGCCTTTTGCTGCAACTCGCGAATGGGTCTTGTCTCAGCTTCACGCTCGTCAGATGAAACAGCCTATTGGCCTGACCTCTTAAGACTCTTCGGCCTTTGCCGATACGGCAGGAAACCCGCTGCAAAGTTGAGGTCCCGGAAATAGGATGCCATCATCTCACAAACCTGGGTTCTTGGCGATGCGTTCGCGCACAGCACAAAATTTACTGGATCAGGATAATGTCCAGAAATCGCGGGCCGTGGACGCCTTTGATCCGAGTCATTTCAATATCAGCGGTGGCGGATGGCCCCGCGAAGAACGTCGTGGGACGAGTCGCACTGTCCCTGATGCGATCAAGTGCCTCGGGAACTGTCTCGACCACATCTGCAACACGAACAAGGCAAAGATGATAGTCCGGGACGAGAGACACGGCACGTCGCCCTTCGCCAGGTACATTCTGCAGAATGACTGACCCAGTGAGTGCGATCGCGACAGTTGAGCCTGTAATGACACCTTCGAAAGGATCAAGCTGTGCCGGCGAAGCACCGTCATCCACGGTGTAGTCGAACCCCTTCGGCAGCCAGGCAGGGTTCAAACCAGCCGGGATCAACAGCTTCCGCCGGCCTCGCTCGGTAAGCATGCGGGCAACAGCCGTAGGAACGTCAGCTTCGAATGCGCGAACCACGTTTGCGTCGTAGTCATGCAACCGATCTTCCAGCAGCTCAAGGATCTCCTCGCGCGAGCGCGTGGCAGCCCGGCGATAGTTGCGCTCAATCGCAGACCACTGTTCTCCGGCGCGGGCTGCATCCGACGCTCCTCCGTTGGCAGCGCGAATCCGGCGCAGAATCTCCGTACGGGCTGCTGAAGTATCGATCGCTGTACCGGTCTCAGTTGCCACGCTTCCCTCTCTTCTCCCACCAGTCACGGAAGGTCTCCTTCGGCATCTCCCTCAGATCGCGCACCTGGGTCCAACCGCCCAGCATACCCGGCAGCCAACCGATCCAGCCATCCTTGCCTACCAGCGGAGTCTCCGCGATTCTGCCCAGCCTTTGCGCCGCCCGGAACCGTCGCTCCGATTTGAAGATAGCGCCTACCGTCCTCATCGCCAGCGCCTCCGGGCTGAGCGGGCCCTTCTGCTTCACCACCTTGTTTCGCAGGTGAATCAGCACCTCTGGAATGTTGATCTTGACCGGGCAGACCTCGTAGCAGGCGCCACAAAGCGACGATGCATAGGGCAGCGTCTGCGCATGATGCAACTCCTGCAGCTGCGGGGTAAGAATCGCGCCGATCGGTCCTGCATAGACTGAGCCATAAGCATGGCCGCCTGTCTGTCGATAGACCGGGCAGGCGTTCTGGCACGCGGCGCAGCGAATGCAGTTGAGCGTCTGCCTGCCCTCGCCGTCCGCAAGCACTGAGGTGCGTGCGTTATCCATCAGCACCACGTGAAAGTTCCTTGGGCCGTCCCCGGCGTGAACTCCGGTCCAGATCGAGTTGTATGGGTTCATGCGCTCGCCCGTCGCCGAGCGAGGTAGAAGCTGGAGCATCACCTCAAGATCCTGGTACCGCGGAAGAATCTTGTCGATCCCGGCGATGGTGATCAGGGTATCGGGCAGCGTGAGGCACATCCGTCCGTTGCCTTCGCTCTCGACGATGCAGACCCCGCCGGTCTCGGCGATCAGGAAGTTGGCTCCGCTGACGGCCGTATTGACCCGCAGAAACTTCTCGCGCAGAAATCGCCGCGCAGCGTCCGCCAGGTCCTGCGGCTTGTCACCGAGCTCCGGCAGATTCATCTCGCGCTGGAAGATCTCGCGGATCTGCTGGCGGTTCTTATGCAAAGCGGGAACCACGATGTGCGAAGGCTGGTCGTGCCCAAGCTGAATGATGAGCTCGGCGAGATCGGTCTCGTAGGCCTTGATGCCTGCCGCCTCGAGCGCGAGGTTGAGGTGGATCTCCTCCGTCGTCATCGACTTGATCTTGATGACCTCGGGGTTCTGGGGCGAAGTATGCTGCTTCGCCAGCTCGACCACGATGCGCTTCGCCTCTTCGCCATCTCTGGCCCAGTGGACCTTCCCCCCGGCACGAGTGCAGTTCCGCTCGAACTCCTCAAGGTAGTAGTCGAGATTCGCCATCGCATGCTCGCGAATCTGCTTGCCGCTCTCGCGAAGCTGCTGCCAGTCGGGCATCTCGCCGACGACACGCGCACGCTTGTTCTGGATAACCTCCGTGGCATGACGGACGTTCTTCCGAAGCTGCGTGTCACGAAGGGAAGTTTTCGCCGCCATCGGAAAGGTGGGTGATGTTGTGGGATCGAGGACTGAATTCCTTGTACTCACAGAACATCTCCCTCGGCCCCGGCCAGAATCTCCGCCAGATGCACCGTGCGAACGCCTGTTCTCTGCCGATGCAGCGCACCCTGGATATGCATAAGACAGCTATTGTCGCAGGCCGTGCACGCCTCTGCCCCGGTGTTCAGAACAGCGGTCGTCTTCTCCGCCAGCATCGCGCTCGATACGTCGGCATTCTTCACCGCGAAGGTTCCGCCAAAGCCGCAGCACTGCTCCATGTTCTCGATCTGCACCAGATCAATTCCCTTCACGGCGCGCAGAAGGCTCATCGGGCCGTCACCCAGCTCGAGATTCCGCAGTCCGTGGCAGCTTGCGTGATAGGTCACGCGATGCGGATAGTAGGCTCCGACATCGGTCAGCCCAAGGCCTCTGGTCAG
>DASTSJ010000069.1:0-7727 GCA_035760765.1 Edaphobacter sp.
AGAGAATGAAGTGACCGCCGACGATCATACAGCCTCCGCCCCCGTTGAAGGTACTCATCGAGCCGCGTGACTGCGGCCGGTAGACCGCATGAAAATCCACCGGCTCCACATCGAGAGCCGACGCCAGGCGGAACGGACGCCCACGCGGGAGAATAAAACAGTCCCCCGCCTGCAACTGGACCGGTTTGGCGACGTCGTCTACCGCCAGCCAGCACTGGCCCGATACAACGGCGTAGCACTTGATACCTTGGTAGTGAGGGAACTGCACGCCCCACTCCCCGCCGGCATCGAAACCGCCGGCAAGATAACTGCGCGGCTTCAGCAATGAAAGTACATCGGAGAGCGGGTCCATGCGTATTCCTGTGGCCTCGCCATCGCTTCCGGACGATCGCGAAGATATTAGAGACTCTACAGCATAGATCGTACGCCCTGGATCCCATATCTTCCTGTGTAGAGGCTGCACTCGCAGCCGGAAAAGAATGGAGATTTCGATGCGTGTTTTTTTGACGGGTGCTACAGGTTTCATCGGTTCCGCTATCGTTCCTGAGCTGATCGGCGCGGGCCACACTGTCCTCGGACTGACGCGTTCCGACGCCGGAGCCGAATCACTGCTGCGCGCAGGCGCCGAGGTCCATCGCGGCGATCTTGACGATATTGACAGCCTTCGCGCCGGTGCAGCAGCCTGCGATGCCGTCATCCACACCGCCTTCAATCACGACTTCTCGCGCTTCCAGGAAAGCTGCGAACAAGACCGCCCCGTTATCGAGGCGATGGGCGCCGCGCTCGAAGGCTCAGCTCGCCCGCTGATCGTTACCTCTGGAATCTTTACCCCCATGATCGAGCCGGGAAGGGTCGTGACCGAAGAGATGCCTCCTGCCAGCTCCAAGGTGATGGCCCGCGCCGCCTCGGAGGAGGCTGCTGCCGCCGTAGCGGCACGTGGCGGAAACGCCATGGTGGTGCGGCTCCCGCAGGTTCACGACACCAACAAGCAGGGGCTGATTACATATGCCATCCATACGGCCCGCGAAAAGGGCGCTTCGGCGTACATTGGCGACGGGCACCATCGCTGGGCTGCGGTCTCGCTTCCAGCCGCCGCCAGGTTGTACCGCCTGGCACTGGAGAAGGGCCGACCCGGCGCTCGCTACCACGCCATCGCGGAAGAGGGAGTTCCCATGCGCGAGATCGCCGAAACCGTTGGCCGCGGCCTTAGGGTGCCAGTCGTCTCCCTTAGCCCGGAGGAGGCTGCTGCACACTTCGGCTGGATGGCCTTCTTTGCCGGTATCGACGCACCTGCATCGAGCGTCATCACGCAGCGTGAGCTGGACTGGACGCCGGAGGGTCCGACCCTCCTCGAGGATCTCGAGAATATGCGCTACTCGGACTAGGCCTCGTTCTCGATAAGCACAATACAACAGGTGTCATCCTGAGCGGAGCGCAGCGCAGTCGAAGGATCTGCGGTTCCTCTGCCCGTACCTGAGAATCCCTTCCGGCGGGATGTGACTCACCCCGAACGTGCCGCAACCGCGCCTACAGCCCCAAAACAGAGAAAGGGCCTCGATCTGAAATCTTCCAGACCGAGGCCCTTGCAGCAGCACCTAGTTACACGCAGCCAGCTCGAACCGGTCCAGGTTCATCACCTTATTCCACACTCCCACGAAGTCCTTAACGAACTTCTCGTGCGAGTCCGCACAGCCATAGACCTCAGACAGCGCCCGCAGCTGCGAGTTGGACCCAAAGATCAGATCCGCGCGCGTCGCCTTCCACTTGGCCTCTCCAGTCTTGCGGTCGCGTCCTTCGAACGCATTCTCGTCGCCGTCAACCGCCTTCCACACCGTCCGCATATCCAGCAGGTTGACGAAGAAGTCGTTGGTCAGCGCCTCAGGCCGTTTGGTGAACACGCCATACTTGCTCTGGCCGTAGTTCGTGTTGAGCACGCGCATCCCGCCGACCAGCACCGTCATCTCCGGTGCAGTCAGCGTCAGCAGCTGCGCCTTGTCCAGCAGCTCCACCTCGGCGGTGCCGTCCGTCTTACCCGTCCAGTACGAACGGAAGCCGTCCGCCTTCGGCTCGAGCACCGAGAACGACTCCACATCGGTCTGCTCCTGCGACGCATCCATCCGGCCGGGGGTGAAGGGAACGTTGACGGGAACGCCCGCGTTCTTCGCCGCCTGCTCCACACCGGCGCAACCTGCCAGCACAATCAGATCAGCGAGCGAGATCTTCTTGCCGCCCTTCTGCGACGCGTTGAACTCGCTCTGGATGCCTTCGAGCGTCTTCAGCACCTTCGCAAGCCGCTCCGGCTCGTTCACCTTCCAGTCCTTCTGCGGAGCAAGCCGAATGCGCGCACCGTTCGCTCCGCCGCGCTTGTCAGATCCGCGGAAGCTCGACGCCGAGGCCCACGCCGTCGAGACCAGCTCCGACACCGTCAGACCCGAGGCCAGAACCTTCTGCTTCAGTGCGGCCACATCCTGATCGTCTACCAGAACGTGATCGACCGCCGGGATCGGGTCCTGCCAGATCAGCTCCTCCTTTGGAACCTCCGGCCCCAGGTAGCGCGAGCGCGGCCCCATATCGCGGTGCGTCAGCTTGAACCACGCGCGCGCAAACGCATCCGCAAACTCCTCCGGGTGCTCGTAGAAGCGACGCGAGATCTTCTCGTATGCAGGGTCAAACCGCAGCGAGAGATCGGTCGTCAGCATGTTCGGCTGCTTGCGCTTGTGGGGATCGTGTGCATCCGGCACGGTGTCCGCGCCGGCATCGCCCTTCGGCTTCCACTGGTGCGCTCCGCCAGGACTCTTGGTCAGCTCCCACTCGTACTTGAACAGGTGCTCGAAGTAATCGTTCGACCACTTCGTCGGCGTCGTCGTCCATGTCACCTCAAGACCGCTGGTGATTGCATCGCCTGCGATGCCCGTCGCGTACGCACTGGTCCAGCCGAGGCCCTGCTCTTCGATCGTCGTGCCCTCGGGCTCCCGCCCAAGCTGCGTTCCCGCGCCTGCTCCGTGTGTCTTGCCGAAGGTGTGGCCGCCAGCGATCAGCGCCACCGTCTCCTCATCGTTCATCGCCATGCGCCCGAACGTTTCGCGAATATCGCGCGCCGCCTTCACAGGATCAGGCACGCCCTCCGGACCCTCCGGGTTCACGTAGATCAGGCCCATCGTCGTCGCTCCGAACGGATGCGCCAGATCGCGCTCGCCGGAGTAGCGGAGGTCCGTCCCCATCCACGTCGTCTCGTGTCCCCAGTTCACATCCAGGTCCGGCTCCCACACATCCGCACGCCCACCAGCGAAGCCGAAGGTCTTGAAGCCCATCGACTCCAGCGCAACATTGCCTGCGAGAATCATCAGGTCAGCCCACGAGATCTTCTTGCCGTACTTTTGCTTCAGCGGCCACAGCAGGCGCCGCGCGCGGTCGAGATTCACGTTGTCGGGCCAGCTGTTCAGCGGTGCGAAGCGCTGCTGTCCTCTGCCGCCGCCGCCGCGACCGTCCAGCGTGCGATACGTTCCCGCGCTGTGCCACGCCATGCGAATAAACAACGGACCGTAGTGTCCGAAGTCCGCTGGCCACCAGTCCTGCGAGTCCGTCATCAGGGCCGTCAGGTCCTTCTTCAGTCCCTCGTAATCCAGGCTCTCGAACTCCTTCGCATAATCAAACTGCTCGCCCATCGGATCGGATAGCGACGAGTGTTGATGCAGGATGTTCAGGTTCAGTTGATTCGGCCACCAGTCGCGGTTGGACCGCACTGCGCTACCGCCGTGAGGAAACGGGCACTTCGCTTCGGTTGACATCGCCTTCTCTCCTTCTTCTGTTTCAGCCCTGTTAATAGCTCGCGCGTCTGCGCCACCCGATTGACCTACCGACTCTAGCAAAACCGCGAGCGATAGTTCAAATATGCAAATCGCCTTCCAGGTATAGTCTTTTCCTATGGAATTCCACCAGCTTCGCTACGTCTGCGCCGTCGCCGAGACCGGCAGCTTCAGCCGCGCCGCCGAACGCTGCCAGATCGCACAGCCCTCTCTTTCGCAACAGGTTCTCAAGCTCGAAGAAGACCTCGGCGCCAAGCTCTTCGACCGCCTGGGCCGCAGCGTCCGCCTCACCGAAGCCGGTCGCGCCTTCCTCCCCCACGCCCGCTCCATCCTCGAGCAGATGGAGACCGCTCGATCGAGCGTCGCCCACAAGAACTCCGACGTGCGCGGCAGCATATCGCTGGGCGTCATCCCCACCGTCGCGCCGTACCTGGTGCCCCGCTACACCGCCAGTTTTGCCAGAAAATTTCCCGACGCCAAACTTCGCATCGTCGAAGACGTCACCCCTGTGCTCATCGAGAGCCTGCGTGAGCTATCCATCGATATCGCCATCCTCGCGCTCCCGCTGCGCCACAAGGACCTCGAACTGTTTCCTCTCAGGACCGAACCGCTCTTTGCCGTCCTGCCAAAGGATCATCGCCTTGCAGGAGCCAAATCCGTATCCATGAAGGACCTTCGCGGCGAGCCTTTCGTTATGCTGCGTGATGGCCACTGCTTTCGCGACCTCAGCCTCGCCACCTGCGCACGCGCCCAAATCACCCCAAACATCGCCTTTGAGAGCGGACAGTTCAGCAGCCTCTTCGGAATGGTCGCCGCAGGCGTAGGCATCTCGCTGGCGCCCGAGATGGCCGTCGACCGCAACACCGGCTGCCGCTACATACGTCTCAACGACGCACGCGCCACCCGCACGGTCGTCGCTGCCGTCCTGCGCGGCCGCAGCTTCAACCGCGTGCAGCGCGCCTTTCTGCTAGGCATGCAGAAATAAAGGCCGCTTCCGCTTAAACCTACCGCTTCGTAACTCTTTCGTCTTGAACAACCGTGTCATCCCGAACGACTGTGTCATCCTGACCGAAGCTCCTCGCAGTCTTGCCGCGAGAAGTGCAGTCTAAGGATCTATGGTTCAACATCTCGCACCGCCACAACCTGGGTGCCCCATCTTCGACCGCGAAGCGGGCTAAGGTGGGTTTCGCAGGATGTGCGGTCACCCACACTCGACACTCCCCGTACATCTACTTCGGCATAGGCATCGATACCGCCTTACCCGCGCCGCGCTCGGCGATCCACAGCGTGTCGCCCGCAGGTTCCACGCCCGTAGGAGTATTCAGGCCTGCCTTCAGCTCCGTCACACTCGCCTTCTCTCCATGGACCGTAATCGCGGCGATCGTCCCGCTGGCGTTCTCGGCTACATACAGCTTGCCTCCGGCAGCGCGCATGCCATCCGGCCCCTTCACCGGCTGATCCATCCAGATGTCGACCGGCGCCTCTGCCTTTCCATTGGCGTCCACGGGAACGCGATAGAGCTTATTGAAGAAGACATTGTTCACGTACATCGTGCCATCAAGAAACGTGATGCCGTCCACCCCCATCAGCGTGCGGTGCTCGAGAAAAAGCTCTGCCGTGCTGGCGCCGCTCGGCAGGCGATAGATCCTTCCGTTCGCCGTGTCCGTAATGTAGAGCGCCTTATCCGGCCCAATGGCAAAGTCGTTGCACGTATTGTTGTCGCCCGGCAAAACCCATCGAATCTTCGGAGCGCCCGTCTTCAGGTCGAAGCTTCGCAGCACCGTATGCCGGCGTGGAGGCGTGGAGTTCGCCACAGCCGTCAACTGACATGCCCACAGCGTGTTGCTCGCCGCATCCGCCAGCATGCCGAAGAAGAACGTGCCCTCGCCTTCCGCACTGGCATCGACGAACTTCTCCGCTGTCGTAGCGCCGGGCTGCACCTTGTAGATGAAGGGTGAGCTTGCGCTCCCAACAATCAGCACGCCACCGGGCGCGACCGTCAGGCTCTCAGGCTGCGACTTCGCATCGCCAATCAGAATCTCGGCAGCGGACGCAACCTGCGCAGCACTCATAAGCAAAGCAAGGCATACAGTCAGCCTTCGAGCATTCAGGAAAGACATCGTTTCGATCTCCTCAGAGTGGATGAATACGCAATTGCAAATGAATCAGAACAGAAGGATCTTCGAGGCTGATTAACAGGACCGGCTTCTTCGAAGACAAGATGATAGTCCGGCAATACTGCTTTCGTCTTCCGCAAACGAAAGAGCGGCGGTCGGGGAAGGAGACTAGATTCCTCTCCTGCTGAAAGGCGAGAGGGGACCACCATGACAGGATTAGTGTGCTGCAAATCTCTGAGTGCGATGTGCCCCTTGGCCCGGCTGAGATGCTGGTTTCGAGAAGGGCGTTTATCATTACCAATCTGATTTTCTCGGTAACCAGATCAAGCAAAGGCTGAAGAGGAAAACGGATTCTGAGAATGATGACGCCCGTGAGTTTATCTGTGCTGAGGAGAAATGGCTGGCGCGGAGTTCCATCCGACCCCGGAGTTTATTGGTGGTACTTCCCAGTAGCTAACCTTCAGCACTTGAAAATCAACGACTTTTGCTCGCCAAGTGAATTGACTCTACGCGTAGCTCCCGATGGTAAGGTATGCCTCTATCATGGCTTGGCCAATAACCTTGCCGAACGAGTCAGATGGCATGCAGCTCAGAAGCTAACATTGAACAATCTCCAATCGGGTTATCTATCGACATTTCGACTAACCTTACTTGTGCTGAACCAGTTCGACTACAGAGCAGGTGCGGAATCCATCGACGCTTTCTTCGATGAACTATCGATAAGTTGGCTGCCGACAAAGACACGCATTGAGGCAGAGAATGTCGAACGCATGGAACTCGGAGGAAACTTCCACTATCCATTGAATATCGCTGGAAATTCTTGCCCCGAGCTGCGTCACTTCCTCCGCCATCTGAAGGCAGCACGCAGCGAATACAAGCATTTATATCTATCGAGAGAGCATTAGGATGCGCGAATCGACTGTTTATCTGATTTCTTGCGTGAAAACAAAACAGAAGTTTAGCTGCCGAGCCAAGGATCTCTATATTTCGGACTTATTTACGAAAGCGAGAAATTACGCTGAAGCTTCTGAAGGATTGTGGTTCATCTTGTCAGCCGAATACGGCCTTCTTTCTCCAGACCGGATCGTCGAGCCATATGAACGAACACTGAACAAGATGCCAAAGAGAGAATGAGCGATATGGGCTCAAAATGTTCTTATTCAGATAGAAGCGGAAATGCCAAACATCAAGCAAGCAGTGTTTCTGGCGGGACAGCGTTACAGAGAGGATTTAGTCCCGGCACTCCGTAACCGAGGGGTAGAAATCTCTATTCCTATGGAAGGACTCGGAATAGGAAAGCAGCTAAGCTGGCTGAAACAACACACACGTCTTCGCAAGCAAGTGGGGTGACGATAAGTAGGCCTGTCAGAGGTAAGTGCCAAAAAAGCGGCGGCCCCATCGAGGAGCCGCCGCCCGTCTTTGCACCGAAAGGCGCGCGAAGCGCGCATCCCGCCAACCGCGAAGGTTAGCCGATGTCTTCGGACCAGTTTTCGAGGTACTGCTTGAAGTCGGTCATGAACTTGCCGGCATCGGCACCGTCTACGATGCGGTGATCGACGCCCAGCGTGAAGCGCTGCACCGTGTGGATCGCGATCGACTCGTTGCCTTCCTTGTCCGTCACAACCACCGGCTCCTTCGTCATACCGCCGATGCCGAGGATAGCCACCTGCGGCTGGTTGATGATCGGAGTTCCAAACTCCTCGCCAAAGATGCCCGAGTTGGTCAGGGTGAACGTGCCCCCCGAGACCTCATCCGGGCCGAGCTTCTTCGAGCGCGCACGGTCCGCAAGATCGATGATGGAGCG
>DASTSJ010000070.1:0-3173 GCA_035760765.1 Edaphobacter sp.
GCCGTCATCAAGGTCGGTGCTGCCACCGAGACCGAGATGAAGGAGAAGAAGGCTCGTGTTGAGGACGCGATGCACGCAACCCGTGCAGCTGTCGAAGAGGGCATCGTCCCCGGCGGCGGCGTCGCTCTCATCCGCGCTACCTCGGCTGTCGATGAGGTCGTCAAGTCGCTCGAAGGTGACGAGAAGATCGGTGCTTCGATCATCCGTCGCGCGATCGAAGAGCCTCTCCGCATGATCGTCTCGAACGCCGGCGAAGAAGGTGCTGTCGTCATCGGCAAGATCCTCGACTCCAAGGAGACCAACTTCGGCTACAACGCCGGAACCGGCGCCTATGAGGACCTGGTCAAGGCCGGCGTCATCGACCCGACCAAGGTCACCCGCACTGCCCTGCAGAACGCGGCATCCATCGCTGGTCTGATGCTCACCACCGAGGCCATGATCTCCGAGATTCCGGAGAAGAAGGAAGCCCCGGCCGGTGGACACAACCACGGCGGCATGGACGGCATGTACTAAGACCGACTGCCGTCGGAGCAAGCTGAAAGGCCCTGGAGAATCTCTCCGGGGCCTTTCTTCTTTGGCTCTCATTCTTTATTCTTGTCCGCGAAAGAAATCTTCGAACATCGGAGCTGGCTGGCATGACGATCTCCCGTAGAGAATTCTCCAAACTGAGCGCCCTTGGCCTCGCGGCCCATAGCTTATCGCCGCTTCCCCTTGTCGGCCAGAGCCCCACAAAAAAAACCGGGTACTGCATCATCGGGCTCGGCCGCATCGCCGATCACCACATGCGCGGCATCGCCAGATCGTCAACCTCGGCAGTCACCGGCCTGGTCAGCGGACATCGCGATAAGGCTGAAAAGATTGCAGCGCAGTATGGCGTTCCCAAGGAATCGATCTACAGCTACGAGGACATGGATCGCATCCGGGAAAACAAGGCAATCGACGCTGTAATCGTCTGCCTTCCGAACAGCATGCACGCCGAGTACACCATCCGCTCTGCCAAAGCTGGCAAGCATGTGCTGTGCGAAAAGCCGATGGCAGTCACGGTGGCGGAATGCGAACAGATGATCGCGGCCTGCAACGCAGCCAATGTGAAGCTGATGATCGCCTATCGCATGCACTTTGAACCCTATACCCTGAAGACGATCCAGTTGATCAAATCGGGCGCCTTGGGCAAGGTGCAGGCAATTGACAGCGCGAACGGCTTCAATATCGCACACGGGGAATGGAGAACGCAGCGCTCGCTTGCCGGCGGAGGTCCGCTCATGGACGTCGGCATCTACTGCCTGAATGCGACGCGATACCTTACCGGCGAAGAGCCAGTGGCGTTCACCGCAGTTGCAACCTCAAACCGAGATGACGAACGTTTCAAGGAGATCGAAGAAAATCTGTCCTGGACTATGCGCTTCCCTTCCGGGGTGGTCGCAAGCTGCTCGACCACGTATGGCGCCCAGATGCCGAGCTATGCAAAGGTCTTTGGCGAAAACGGCTGGTTGCAGTTCGACAACTTTAACTACCAGGGACAGCACCTGACCGCCACATACAGGAAGGAGCGTGGTTCGCCTGTAACCAAGCTCGACGAGGCCTCGATGTTGCAGGATCCAAGCCAGTTCGTCGACCAGGTCAACCACTTCACGAACTGCATCCTGCAGAACCAGACGCCGGCAACGCCAGGCGAAGAGGGCCTGAAGGACATGCGCTACATTGAGTCGATCTACAAGGCAGCCGGGCTCAGCCTTGGTGCATAGGATCACGCCCGCAATGACTCTCCTTTGCGGGCGCTCTCAACTTCTGCCCATGCAACTGCGTCAGGATTTCTGTTTTTCCAGTGCGGAGCTTAAACTAGGGTTCGATGCCTCAGACTCTGTACGCACGCTCTCTAGTTACAGCCACCCAGGTCCTTAAGCGGCCTGCCATCACCGTCTCTGATGACGGCACCATCACCAGTATTGAGCCCGGCTCGGCACCTGAGACTGCGACTGCCACCTTCGCAACGACTTTCTTCGACATCCATAATCATGGCGGCGCCGGTCACGACTTCATGGAGGCCACGCCGGAGGTCTTTCGCAAGCTCGGAGGCTTCCTCGCCAGCCACGGCGTAGGGCACTACCTCCCCACCACGGTGACGGCATCGCTCGACAAGACGCTGGCGTCGCTCGAAGGCATCGCACGCGAGATCGAGCGCAGCTCCAGCTCCAACTGGGACCCGACTCACGCCCGACCTGTCGGAATCCACCTGGAAGGCCCCTTCATCTCCCACGCCAAGCGAGGAGTTCACCCGCCGTCCCAGATCCTTGCTCCGGACATCGCGCTCTTCGACCGCTTTCAACAGGCAGCCTCCGGAACAATCCGGCTCATCACCATCGCGCCCGAGGTCCCCGGAGCACTCGATCTCATTCACCACTGTGCCCGGCAGGGGGTCCGCGTCAGCATCGGGCACAGCAACGCCACCGCCGCTGAGACTCGTGCGGGAATTCAGGCTGGAGCAAGCAGCGCCACGCACACCTTCAACGCCATGCGGCCGCTCGATCACCGCGAACCCGGGGTTCTCGGTGTCGTACTCGATCAGGAAGACCTGTACGCCGAACTGATCTGCGATGGTGTTCATGTTGCGCCAGAACTGGTGCGTCTCTGGCTCAAAGCCAAGGGACCTCGGCACGCCATCCTTGTCACCGACAGCATGGCCGCTGCCGGAATGCCGGACGGCGAGTACACCCTGGGCACGTTCAAGGTTCGCGTGGCCGACGGGCGCGCGCTGGCAGCGGATGATCTGGCGCAAGGCAAGGAGACTCTCGCCGGAAGCGTGCTCACCCTGGACCGGGCCGTAAGCAACCTGCAGCGCTTCACTGGCGCTCCCCTCGAGATCGCTGTCCGGCTCGCATCGAACAATCCAGCGAAACTTCTGGGGCTGGACGAAACGATAGGCGGCATTGAAGCTGGCATGCCGGCGAACTTCACTATCTTTAATGAAGCCGGCGAGCTTGAAGGAACGATTCTTTCAGGACGACGGATCCAGTAGACCGGATCAGCGCCATAGTATTTCGACGGTACCCGGACGACGACCGGAAGGACTGTAGGGCGAGGATAGACAGTCAGAGCCGCACACTTTAGCGCTTTCTACTGAAATCTGCTCGCCATTCGCTATAAACTCGCTGACATGCCTGCTGTTGCTTCTG
>DASTSJ010000071.1:0-5606 GCA_035760765.1 Edaphobacter sp.
ATTGAGCTAGCAAGAACGCCTCCCTTTGGGGAGGCGTTCTTGCCTGTTATCAAATGCGTTCAGATGGACTGATTCAGCACACGGTTCAACCGCTGGACGAAGGTGGCAGGGTCTTTCAGCGGCACGCCTTCGAGCAGGAGGGCCTGGTCGAAGAGCAGCCAGGCGGCGTCTTCAACCCTGCCGTTGCTGGGGTCTGCCAGCAGCTTCTGGATGATCTCGTGATCGGGGTTGATCTCGAGCGTAGGCGTGGGCTCGGGCATCTCCTTCTGGCCCATGGCGCGCATCATCTGGCGCATGCGTGCGGAGGGCTCGTCCTCGTCAGAGACGATGACGGAAGGACTGTCGGCGAGACGTGCGGACGGGCGAACCTCTTTGACGGCATCGCCGAGCGTGGCCTTGATCTTCTCGATTAGAGGCTTGAGGGCCTCGGCCTTTTCGGCGGCCTTCTCGGGTGCGGTTTCGTCTTTCAGGTCCTCGCTGGCGGCTCCCTTGTTGACGGCCTTCAGGTCGGTGTCGCCGTATTTGTCGATAGTGGAGAAGACGATCTCGTCGATGTCGTCGTCGAGGATCAGGACTTCGATGTCCTTCTTCTTGTAGATCTCAAGCAGGGGCGAGTTGCGCAGCATGTTCTCGGTGCCGCCGGTGATGTAGTAGAGCGCCTTCTGCTCAGGCTGCATGCGCGCCTTCGCCTCGGCCAAGCTGGTAAGGCCATCCACCTTGGTCGACTTAAAGCGGATGAGTTCGAGCAGCGTCTCGCGGTTAGCGAAGTCGCCGTAGAGACCTTCCTTAAGAGGACGGTTGTACTCGGCGATGAACTTTGCGTACTTCTCCTTGTCGTTCTCGGAGATGGACTTCAGCTCTGAGAGGATCTTCTTGACGCTCGCGGTCTTGATGGTGGTGAGGATGCGGTTCTGCTGCAGGATCTCGCGCGAGACGTTGAGCGGAAGGTCCTCGGAGTCGATGATGCCGCGCACGAAACGCAGATACGGCGGCAGAAGCTCCTTGGAGTCGTCCATGATGAAGACGCGCTTCACGTAGAGCTTGACGCCGGTCTTGTAGTCGACCTGGTAGAGGTCCATGGGCGCCTTCGCCGGGATGTAGAAGAGCGTGGTGTACTCGAGATTGCCCTCCGCGCGGGTGTGGAACCAAAAGAGCGGGTCCTCCCAGTCGCCGGTGATCGACTTGTAGAACTCCTTGTAGTCTTCGTCAGTAAGCTCGGACTTGGACCGCTGCCACATGGCGCTGGCGGCATTGACTTGCTCGGTGACGCGCTTCTTTTCCGACTCCTTCTTCTCGGCGTTCCACTCGCTCTTATCGTAGGTCAGGAAGATAGGGAACGCGATGTGGTTGGAGTACTTCTTGACGATCTCCTGCAGGCGATAGCTGTTGGCGTACTGCGAGCCCTCTTCGTTGAAGTGGATGAGGACGGTCGTGCCCGCGGAAGAACGTGCGGCTGCGCCTGTGACCTCTTCGATGTCGAAGCCGGTCTTGCCGTCGGAGGTCCAGCGGAAGGTCTTGTCTTCGCCCGCCTTGCGCGAGGTGACCTCGACCTTGTCGGCCACCATGAAGACGGAATAGAAGCCGACGCCGAACTGGCCGATCAGGTTCGAGTCCTTGCGGTCGTCGCCGGAGAGCTGCGAGAGGAAGTTCTTGGTTCCGGAACGGGCGATGGTGCCGAGGTGTGAGACGAGGTCTTCCTCGTTCATGCCGATTCCGGTGTCGGAGATGGTGAGGGTTTTGGCCTCCTCGTTCAGCTCGAGGTCGATGCGCGGCGACTCGATACCATTGCCGACGAGAGCCTTGTACTTGTCGTCGACCAGGGTCAGGTGCCGCAGCTTGTCGAGCGCGTCGGAGGAGTTGGAGATCAGTTCGCGGAGGAAGATCTCCGGGTGAGAGTAGAGCGAGTGAACTATGAGATGAAGAAGCTGGCTGACTTCAGTCTGAAATTGTTGCTTGGACATAGCAGATTCATTATCGCTAAATGCCGGGGCGAAGGGTAGAAGCAGCGGTGAGGAAGCGGCTTATGGACGACGAACCCTTGCAGCCGCATGGGGAATCGTGCCTTCGAGCGATTGGTTGGCGCCAAAGACAGCCTCTCCGAAGCGGATGGCGTTCATCAACATGCTGGCGCTGCGCTGCATAGCGTGGCGGATGTGCTCGCCGGCGTAATGCCGGGCGTCGGAGGCATTCCGGCTCGCGATGGCATCTACAAGCCGGATGTGTTCTGACACCAGTGCGGGACCGTAGGAGTCGAACGGAAGACCGAGATAGAAGAAGCGCATCAGCCGGACGTGAGCGTTGCTGACAACATCAAGCAGGCGCATGTTGCGGGTGGACTGCGCGATCAACGTGTGGAGCTGATAGTTGGTCTGGATGAACTCGCGATAGCTGGAGCGGTCGCCGACGCGATACTCGTAGGTGGCCAGCTTCTTCATCTCTGCAATCTCTTCGTCGCTGGCGCGCTCTGCGGCCAGTGCAGCGGCCTCCGGTTCGAAGATAAGCTGCAGCTCTTCAAGATCGTGGAATTCGGCGACCGAGAGCGGTGCGATGCGATAGCCGCGAAACGGGATGATGCGGATGAGCCCATCGTGCTCGAGCCGACGGCAGACCTCGCGGATGGGAGTGCGGCTTGCATTGTAGAGACGGCTAAACTCCGTTTCTGAGAAGGCGCGCCCCGGCGTCAGCTCGCACTCGACAATGTCCTGGCGAAGCCTGCGGTAGAGAGTTTCTACAATGCTTTCCATTCCGACTCCCCGGGGGAGCTGAGGTTTCAGCCCTCTATCAGGATAAATCCCTCGAAGCAGGCCTGCGGTATTGGGGCAAATGCAATCGGTATACCGATTTGGCATCGCTTGTGTACCGCCTTGCCATCTATGCGATACAGCTCTTTGCACCTCTCTCTTTGCATCTAGAGTGGTGCTATGCGCGAAGCATTTACGGTCGGCTTCTGGAGATGTCTACCTGCAGGTTCTGCTCGTCTTTTTCTCCCAATTGTTTTCATAGTGATGTCTTTGTGTGGCGGTCGTCTGCTGCTCGCACAGGCTACGGGCCAGGTCTCTGGAGTTATCTATGATCCCGCCGGTCAGGTCGTTTCCGGGATCGAGGTAAAGCTGACCAGCGTAACTACTGCGGCTGTCCGAATCGCCAGTACCGGCGCTGACGGCGCGTATGCCTTTCCTCTGGTGAGCCCTGGCATCTATCGCCTGCAGGCTACGGCAACAGGCTTCAAAAAGACGAACGTAGAAAAGGTCGAGGTGCAGGTCAACGGGACCTCCCGGGTTGATGTGCATTTTTCGCTCGGCGGTGTTGTTGAAGAGGTCACGGTGACCGAAGCGGCTCCGCTCCTCGAGACCGGCAATGCCACGCTGGGCACCGTGGTGAATCACCAGGCCGTAGTCGATCTACCGTTGAACGGACGCAGCTTTGCGCAGCTTGGGACGCTCATTCCCGGTGTGATCGCTGCTCCGGCAGCCTTAGGAGGGGCGAATGGAAACGCAACTCCCGGTGGCTTCGGCAACACGACCGGAAGCTTCAACGTAAACGGGATGCGCAACCAGTCGAACAGCTTTCTGCTGGACGGCGCTCCCAACAACGATTCTTTCAATAGCGGCTTTGTGATGCGGCCTCCGCCGGACGCGATTGAAGAGTTCAAGATTATGACGCACTCCTACGACGCGCAGTACGGCAGGAGCGCGGGCGCCATCGTGAACGTGGTCACTCGATCGGGAACGAACAACTGGCACGGCAGCGTGTGGGAGTTCAACCGTGAGGCTGCACTGGCCGCGAAGAACTACTTTGCAAAGACGAAGCCGAACTACCAGCAGAACCAGTTTGGCGGAACCGCGGGCGGAAGGATCCTTCGTGATCGCCTGTTTGTCTTTGGCTTTTATGAGGGCTTCCGGCTGAAGGATGCTACCAGCAACGTGCTGAATCAGCCGGTGCCGAGCGCGGCGATGCGGCGGGGCGACTTCTCCGAGATCTCCACAAAGATCATCGATCCCACGACGGGCCAGCAGTTTTCCTATCAGGGGCGTACGAATGTCATCGATCCGGCGCGCATCAGCCCTGTCAGTGCATACCTGCTCAGCAACTCCATTCCACTCCCCAACGCCCCCGGCAACTACTACACGGCTGCGCCACCGAATATCGACAACCGCGACATGGGTGGTGTGCGCGTCGACCTGAAAGTGAACGCCCACGCGCTGCTTGGCCGCTACATGCGGTCGCACCAGAATCTTTTTGGGCCGATTACGCCGTCGAACTTCGCACCGGCAGGCAATCGGCAGCTTATGACCCTGCAGGATGCGATGGGGTCAGATACGTGGGTGATTAACGCGCGCATGATCAACGTCGCCCGGTATGCGCGGCAGTGGATCAACGGCAAGCCAAACCAGACCAGCGGAGTTGATCTCAGCTCAGCGGGGTACAATTTCCGCTCCACAAACGCGCAGGCAGCAGGTCTGCCCAATGTTCTGGTCACCGGCTACTTCACGCAGGGCGATGCGCAGCAGCCCTTTGCGCTGCGCAAAAACACTGTGGATACGATCTCGGACGACCTTACCTGGACGAAGGGACGGCACACTCTGCAGTTTGGTGGCGAGGTTCGGCGCGATGCAATCGGCCTGCTCTATATCAATCGCCCCAACGGAGCCTTCACCTTCAACGCCAACTTCACCGGATATGCGCTGGCCGATTTTCTGCTTGGCTATCCGTATATGTTTCAGCAGGGATCGGGCGATCCCGCGATGAATGGAACCTCGTGGACCTACTCCGGGTATGCGCAAGACCAGTTCCGAATTAGCCCGAAACTAACCATCGTTGCTGGCGCACGCTACGAGGTCAACAAGCCCTACACCGAAGCCAAAGGACATCTGGCCGCGCTGCATCCGGGGCAGCAGTCGACGGTGCAGCCGAATGCTCCGCTGGGCCTGGTCTATCCGGGGGATCGCGATACTCCGGCAGCGACCTACTACGCGGACACGAACAATCTATCGCCGAGATTCGCAGCCATCTACGATCCCACGGGCGAGGGAAGGACGGTGCTGCGTGCGGCCTATGGGATTTACTTCGACAGCGTGCCGGGGCAGGGTGACTTCTTCCAGAACGGCACGCTCGCGCCGCCCTTCCAGCCCCTGCAGGAGATCGACTTTTATCAGCGACCGGGCAGCGCGGCAAGCTCTGCGTGGTTCTCCGATCCATACCGCGGAGTTTCAACTGGAGCGGTCGGCTTTCCTCCCGGCCTGACCTTCATCGGTTGGACCCTGCCGCACTCCTACAGGGCCCCGCGAGTGCAGCACTACAACCTTGGTATCGAACACCAGTTCACGTTGCAGATGGGATTCGAACTTGGCTATGTCGGGACGCGTGCGAGCCAGCTGCCGGTCTTTATCGAAGTGAACCCCACGACTGTCGTTCCGTCGAACTCGGCGATCAATGCCTATGCCGCGGGAACGCGCGCCGTCTTTCCAGCACTCGGCCTGACGCGCCCTACGTTTTCAGCAGCCAGCAGCTGGTACGACTCGCTGCAGGCTCAATGGACACTGCGCACCTGGCATCGTGCGACAGCCACGGCGGCCTACACCTGGAGTCGGTCGATCGACGATGTC
>DASTSJ010000072.1:0-2437 GCA_035760765.1 Edaphobacter sp.
GCCGTCGCGACTGCGGAAGACCTCCTCCGGGACGGTTTTGGAGAGCGCCCCCTCTTTGAGTGCCTCATCGCAGAGTGGGAGGGTGAGCCGGCCGCGATGGCCCTCTACTTCCACTTCTACTCGACATGGCGCGGGAACGCCGGGATTCACCTCGAGGATCTCTTTGTGCGGCCGCAGTTCCGGCGCAAGGGGATAGCGAAGGCGCTCTTCTCGCGGTTGGCTACGATTGCCTTGGAAAGGGGAGATCGCTTCCAGTGGCACGTTCTGGATTGGAACCAGATGGCCATCGACTTCTATGAGCAGATGGGAGCAAAGATGCTTGATGAGTGGCGCATCATGCGAATTGACGGCGATGCGCTCAGGTCGCTGGCAGCGCAGTCTTACTGAAAGAAAGTAAAGCCACGGATCGCGTAGGATCGCCATCCGTGGCCTGAATTGCTGGATGCCTTTTAGGCGACAGCGGATGCAAATCTGCGCCGGAGAGCGACAAGCACGCCCGGAAGGCCGGTACCCAGAAGCAACAGAGTGCCGGGCTCAGGGGTAGCTGCGGTGCTGACCTCGACACTGGTTCCAGAGAAGGGAGCTCCGTAGGTATTCAGGACCCTTCCATCGAGCGAGTCGCCCACGCCATAGGTCAACCCAAACCCGGGCAGTACGCCGTTGCTCCACAGGTCAACGCTGTAGCCGCCCTCGACGTGGAAGAGCATGCCGTAGATGTCGAAGACTCCCCCGCCGAAGGGGTAAGGAGGCTCCGGATCACCTGGGCCTGGTGGCGGGCAGACCGCAGGCGAGTTTCCGCCTGGGAAGAAGAGATTGTCGTACGAGAAGCCGAAGCCGTCCGCGTGGGTTCCTGGCGGTACGAAGGTGCCATCGGGATTGATGTTGGAAGGAAGCGAGGTCGGCTGAAGTCCAGTGATAGCGCCAGTGAAGTTTGCGATGGAATCCGTAAAGGTTCCGGTGATTCCGGTGATCTGGTAGCCGCCGGGAACTCCTGGGACGGGCGTGTTTGAAACCTGGATTATGCCCGAGCCGCTTAGGCCGCCGCCATTGAAGGCGAAGCTGTAGGAGTCTGCCCTGGCTGCCGGAGCTACTGCAAGACTGGCAGTGAGAGCGATCAGGCCAAGGAACTTGGAGCGTTTCGAGACACACTGCGGTGTGCGGTCAGCCATTCCGGCCACCGGCCGTCTGCGGAACATGTTCATTTTGTTTCCTCCTGGAATACGAAGCAAAGGGCCCGTTGAGTCCGTGGGGAGGGAAGCCAAGAGTAGCATGCCGAAGCTGCAGGTGTCGTGAATCCGGCTGGCGAAAGCATTCTCTGCCCGCAAGATGCGCAGTTCGCGCGAGCGGTCGAGAGACAATAGAAGGAATGAAGAAAATAAGAGTCATTGGTGGCGGACTTGCCGGCCCGGAAGCCGCGCTTCAGGCGGCATCTGCTGGTTGCGACGTCACGCTGTACGAGATGCGGCCAACGCGGTCGACCGAGGCGCACCAGACATCCGATTTTGCCGAGCTGGTCTGCTCGAACTCGCTGAAGTCCGAGAGTGAAAACTCGGCTCCGTGGCTGCTGAAGCAGGAGATGCGGAGGGCTAACTCTTTTCTGCTGGCTGCGGCGGACGCGACGGCAGTTCCGGCAGGGCATGCTCTCGCGGTTGACCGGCAGGAGTTTTCCGCTAAGGTGGCCGCGATGATCGAGCAGAACCCCCGGATCAGCGTGGTGCGAGAGGAGGTCACAAAGCTCGGTGAGAACCCGGATGAGATCACGATCCTCGCGACCGGCCCTTTGACCTCGCCTGCACTCACTGCGGAACTGCAGCGGCTCACGGGCTCGCAGCACCTGGCGTTTTACGACTCCATCTCTCCCATCGTTGATGCCAGCACGATTGATATGGACAAGGTTTACTTCGCGGCGCGCTGGGACAAGGGAAGTGCCGATTACATCAACTGCCCGTTCACGAAAGAAGAGTACGACCGCTTCATCGAAGCTCTCTCAGCTGCTGAAACCGTTCCCGCGAAAGAATGGGAGCAAATTCCGCAGGAGCGCGAAGCCGGTGCGACCGCACCGAAGTACTTCGAAGGCTGTCTCCCGATTGAGGAGATCGCGCGGCGCGGACGTGACACGCTTCGCTTTGGTCCCATGAAGCCGGCAGGGCTTACGAACCCGAAGACCGGGCGCTGGCCGTATGCCGTGGTTCAGTTGCGGCAGGAGAATTTACGAGCCGACTCCTACAACCTTGTGGGTTTTCAGAACCACCTGAAGTATGGCGAACAGGCGCGGGTGCTGCGGCTAATTCCCGGACTGGAGAATGCAAAGTTTCTCCGCTACGGGCAGATTCATCGCAACACCTACATCAATTCGCCGACGGTGTTGAATGAAACGCTACAGCTTCGCGCTCATCCCAACATTTTGATCGCGGGCCAATTGAGTGGGGTTGAGGGT
>DASTSJ010000073.1:0-2400 GCA_035760765.1 Edaphobacter sp.
GAGCTGAAAACCAGGAGATCCCCGATCCCGCGCTCGCGAATCCTTCTCCAGCCCCGCGCTCGAAATCCAGCCCCACAAAGAGTTCTGGTCAGCCCCAGGAGACAAGCGGTCACTCGACACCGGCGAAGCCCGGTCCGGACAACTAACCCGTATGCCGAGCCTTAGCTATACATCCCGTCGAGAGATCGAGGAGCACAGCTTCTCTCCCGTGGTCACCCTGCTGGTTCCCGTAGCAGCGGTCGTGCTGCAGGTCCTGCTGTCGAAGCTCTACTGGCGTTTCTCCTTGCTGGATCTGCCGCTGATCGTGGCGATCTTCTTCGCCGTCTCCCGGCGCAGCCCGGCCGGGGGCACGATTACAGGGGCAGCCATCGGGCTGCTGCAGGACGCCCTGACGGCTCGCCCGATCGGCGTCAATGGCATGGCGAAGTCCGTCATCGGTTACATTGCAGCCAGCATCGGGATCCAGGTCGATGTCGACAATATCGCCACCCGCTTCCTGATGAACTTCGTCTTCATGATGCTGAACAGCGTCATCCTGTTTCTCATCGACCGCAGACTGCTTGGTCTCAGACAACTGCACTTGCACTGGGGGGAGGAGTTGCTGCGGGCCTTGGCAAACGCCTTGATCGCTGTTCCCGTCTTCCTTTTATTGGACAGAACCAAGCGAACGGAGTGACCGGTCTGTTCGTCAAACCTGCAGACCACAAAAAGATATGGAACTGACCCCGCAAACCGAACTTGCCGCCGGAAAGGCAGAGAAGCTGCCTGTAGGCAAGCTGCATGTATCGCAGTACATTGTGGCGGCGGTCCTGCTCGTTCTCTCCATCGGTCTTTGGCGGCTTGAGGTGGTCAGTGCGGACAGTTTCCGCGCGTTGGCCGAGGCCAATCGCATCCGCAAGGTGCCCGTCATGGCCCCACGGGGTAGACTCTTCGATCGGGACGGACGCCTGCTGGTCGACAACTATCCTTCAGTCTCCTGCTATCTGCTGCGGGAACAGGTGAAGGACCTGAACACCGACATCCCCATGATCGCTTCGGGGCTTCACCTCACTGTCGAGCAGATCCAGGCCGCGCTGAAGCATTTCCAGTCAGCACCGAAGTATCAGCCCATCCCTCTAAAGCAGGACATCACCCCCGACGAGCAGGCCTTTATCGAGGCGCATCGCAACGAGCTTCCGGAGCTTGAGACTCTCGAAGAGCAGCGGAGAGTGTACCCGCGCGACGGCTTTGCCGCTCACCTGATCGGCTACGTCGGGGAGATCTCCGAGGATGACCTCAATAAGGAGAAGTATGCCTTCTACCAGCCCGGCGACGTCGTCGGAAAGTCTGGCGTCGAAGCCACCTACGATGCTCTCCTGCGTGGTGTCGACGGAAGCCGCGATGTCGTCGTCAACTCCCACGGCAAGGAGATCGGCCAGATGGGGGAGACGATGGCCGTTCCCGGCAAAGACCTACGTCTGACCATCGATCTCGATGTGCAGATGGCGGCGGAGAGGGCGCTGGAAGATAAGAACGGGGCGATCGTTGCGCTCGATCCACATACGGGCGAGATCCTCGCGATGGTCTCGCGACCGACCTTCGACCCAAATGAGTTCGCCGTCCGGCTCTCTCGAAGCTATTGGAGCGGGATCATCAACAACCCGGACCACCCGCTGCTCAACAAGACCATTCAGGCGCAGCTGGCCCCGGGTTCCACATTCAAGATCGTGATGTCCTACGCCGGACTTCAGGAGAACGACGCCCAGGACATGCGTGTGATGTGCAACGGCGGCGCCTCCTTCTACGGCCACTTCTTCGCCTGCGATAAGCACCATGGCATGGTGGACATCCACAACGCCATCCCGTGGTCGTGCGACACGTTTTACTACACGCTTGCCAACAAGCTCGGGATCGACACCATCGCCAAATACGCGACAGAGCTCGGCTTTGCGCAGCGCACCGGAGTCGATCTTCCCGACGAAGCCGCCGGAACCATGCCCTCCACCGAGTGGAAGATGAAGAACTTCCATGAGAAATGGTTTGCGGGCGAGACCATCTCGGTTGGGATCGGCCAGGGAGCCGTGACCGCTACACCGCTGCAGCTCGCACGGGCGCTTGGCGGCATTGCATCGGGCGGCGTGCTGCACCGGCCGCACCTTGTCTTCCCCGACGAGGTTCCTGCCGACGAGCTTGAGGCGATTCACGAGACCTTCCCCGGCTCAGGAGACAAGACTGTTCCGCTCTCAACCGAGAACTGGCAGACCATCACCGATGCGATGGCACAGACCACCATCCCCGGAGGCTTTGATACCGCCGCGCCGGCACATCTCGAAGGCATTGATTTTGCAGGCAAGACCGGGACCGCTCAGGTCATGAGCCACGATGCCCTCGCTCGCAGCGGAGGCGGACACAAGACCGTCC
>DASTSJ010000074.1:0-4623 GCA_035760765.1 Edaphobacter sp.
CACATGGAATCGATATCAAAATGAGTCATCGGCAGATAGTCTGCCGGGTCGATCTCCGTCTCGGCCGCATACCGGAGTCGCTGGAGGGCCATCTGGAACTTGTTCTGATATTTGGTGATCTGTCCCTGGACCTTGACGTAGCAGCCCTCGGCGCAGGGAGCGATGGATTCCTGGAAGTCGTCCCACATAACGGCAGGCATGGATCCGGTTTTATCGGTCAGGGTAACGGAGAGGAATTGTCCTCCCGCCCTTCGGTCGCGGATCTGCAGTGAAGAAAGTACAAAATAGGACGTCACGACCGCGTTATCGAAACGAGGTGCGTCCGCAATAAAGAAATCTTTCATTGCAAACAGAATACGCTGGCGTACCAAGATGCAAAATGCGAGGCCAAAGCCTCGCATTTTGCATAACCACCATACTAAGTTTTGCCGGTTAGCTAGTTCTGCGGCTGGGTGGGCTGCTGCGATTGTGACGGGGCTGGATTCTGAGGCGGTGGCGTCGGCGTCAGCCCCTGCGGAGTGGTTCCCAGGTCCGGGTTGACCGTCGGTTCAGGCGCTGGAGGCGCCGGGGCCGGAGCGGTGGACTTGTTCTGCAGCCTCTCTTTGGGAGTGCCCTTCTTGTGAACCGGTTTCTTCTTTGTAGCCGTGTCGCCGTTCAGGCCAAGCGGGGCGGACTGTTCCTTACGATCCTCGGTCTCCTGCGTTGAGGCCGGAGCTGGAGTGTAAGCAGCCTTCTGCTTGACCGCAGCCGTCTTCTTGGCGGCCTTCTCGGCAGCTTCGGTGCGGGAACGGTACGCATAGCGGGTCTTACCCTCGTGCTCGGGCTTGGGCGCAAGCGGGTCGGCGTTGGCGGCCTGCAAAGGATTGTCCAAAGGGGCGATCGCAGTTCCCGGCGCAACCGCGCCTCCGGCATCGGCAGCCTGAGTGGACGAGGCCATACCAGCGCCTTCACCCTCGGCGGTCTCCTGCTGCCCTGCGGGGAGAGCATTCCGCGGAGCCTGACCAAAGCGCACCTTCTCGCGCTTGATCTTTTTCGGCTTGGAAGCGTTCAGCTTTGCTTCCTGCTTCGGAGCTGTGGAGCCGGTCGCTGGAGCTGACACCTTTTCCGCAGTTGCTGGCGTGGCTGCAGCTGCTGACGCCGCCGCGGTTGCAGGCTCCGCTGCCTTCGTCTTGCTCACGGTCGAGAAGCGCCCTCCGCGATCGAAGCGCTGCTTCTCTTTCTTCTTCTTGGGAGCGGGAGGAGCGTAGGCGCTGAAGACCGGCTTGGTCTGATTCGGGCTCGCTCCGGTATCCACAAACCCAGGCTTGATATCGATGTAAGCATCTTCCCGCAGCTTGGTGAGATAAGCACGCAGAGCGGGCTGTATCTGCTGCATGTAGATGGCTTCCTGAACCTGGGGCTCGATCTCCTTTAGCGGAGGAACACCAGCCTGCTGATGTTCCGTCACCTTGAGAATGACAAAACCCTGACGGGTGCGAATGGGAGCTGTTACGCCGCCCGCAGGAAGGGAGAAGGTCTGATCTTCCAGGACCTTTGCGAGAGCTCCACGCTTGAAGAGGCCAAGATCGCCTCCCTGCGAGGCGGTGGGGCCACCGGAGTTCTGCTTCGCCACGTCCGCGAAATCGGCTCCCGCCTTGATCTTCTCCGCGAGAGAATCAGCCTTGGCCTTGGCCTGGGCTACAACCGCGTCGCTGGCATCTGCCGGAGTTGGGACGAGAATTTCGCTCAGGCGAACCTGCTCAGGCTGAGCAAACTCATTCTTATGAGCATCGTAGTAGGCCTGCTCGGTCCCCTGGGTCATCTGGATGTGACGTCCGACCTCGTCACGAACGACCTGCTGCGTGAGGATGCTGTTTCGGATATTGGCCTTAAAATCTTCAAAGGAGACGCCTTGCTGGCGTGCTGCCTTCTCGAGATCTTCCATCGAATCCAGATGGTTCTGCTTCCGGATCTCATCCAGCCGGCGGATTACTTCGGCGTCGGCGTTGAGTCCGAGTTCCTTGGCACGGGACAAAAGCAGTTGCTGGTCGATCATGTCTCGCAGAAGGTTCTTCTGGTGATCGGCTGCTTCGCTTGCAGGTACCTGATTCTGCTGATTTTCAGCCGTCAGCTGCTGAATGCTGCGCTCCATATCGCTGCGGCTGATGATGCGATCATTCACGCGCGCGATGACGTCCTCCACCACGACGCCGTCAGGCGTGATCGCTGGCGGAGTGGGCAGAGTGATCTGCTGCTGGGGCTCATTCGGGACGGCGAGCGGACTCTGGTAACGCGGCGCCTGGGCCAGGGCCGCAACCGGCAGTATCAACAAGGTGAAGCTGCATACCGCTCTAAACTGCGAGATTCTAAAGGTCATCGTCACTCGTTATCTATAGAAAGACATCCACGGATAAGTACCTGCGACCCGCGAACTTGTTCTCTCTGGTTGGACTCACCAGGACGAGGGACGGTATCCGTCCCATCATTCTAAACGTGCCTGCGGGAAGAGGCTAATCGTCGGGCTGCCAAGAAGAAAATGCTTACCCGCCGATGCTATACTCCGTCCTAATACAAGGGTGAAGGTGTCTTATTTGCCCCCGTACTCGTTCTGCGCGTCACGCGCAGTCCTTGCGTTTCTCTTGAGGTTACCTGACCGATGGCACCCCGTACACGTCGCGCCCTGCTCTCCGCCACTATCTTTCTGGCCACCTGTGGTGTAGCCGGCACATTTATCAACCAGAGGGTGGATGCGCAGTCGGCAACGGACGAGTCGACTCTGCGCGATAGTCTGCGCAACTTCACGAGCGTTTATTCGCTGGTGGAGCAGAACTATGCCGACAAGATGACCCAGGACAAAGCGGACAAGGCCATCTATGACGGGGCGATTCCCGGCATGCTGCACGTGCTGGACCCGCATTCGAACTTCTACGATCCGAAGGCCTATGCGCAGATGCGTGAGGATCAGCATGGACGGTACTACGGCGTCGGCATGACCATTCAGCCGCAACCGGATCCGAACGCGAAGAGCGGCACCAAGATCGTCGTTCTGTATCCGTTTGAAAATACGCCTTCGTTCCGTGCAGGTATTCGTCCGGGCGACACCATTCTTTTCGTAGATGGAAAGAGCACGGAAGGCATGGATACGGCGGCGGTCGCCTCTCTGCTGAAGGGTCCTCGCAATACTCACGTACATGTCACGATGGCCAGGGAAGGATCGCCGAAGCCGCTGGACTTCGATCTGGTCCGCGATGAGGTGAGCAGGCCGTCGGTGGATCTGGCTTTTATGATCCGGCCCGGAATCGGCTATATGCACGTGACCAACTTCATGGAGACGACGAGCCGTGAAGTGGGAGATGCTCTGGATCGCTTTGGGGATATCAAAGGGCTGGTCATTGACCTGCGCGGGAATCCGGGCGGCCTGCTGAATGAAGCCGTTAATATGAGCGATAAGTTCCTGCAGAAGGGGCAGATTGTCGTTTCGCAGCGCGGACGAGCCTTCCCCGATCAGGTCTACCGGGCGTCCCATGGATCCGACTCCAAGTTTCCCATCGTGGTGTTAGTCAACCGCAACACGGCGTCGGCAGCAGAGATCGTCTCTGGCGCGTTGCAGGACCATGATCGCGCTCTCATTGTGGGAGAGACGACCTTCGGCAAGGGACTGGTTCAGACTGTGTTTCAGACTTCAGAGAACACGGGCCTGGCGCTCACGACGTATCACTACTACACGCCATCGGGACGCCTGATTCAGCGCAACTACAACCACGTTTCGCTATACGACTACTACTACGTGCGCGATTCCGGATCGCAGAAGGATAAGGCGAACCGGGAGGTCAAGCTCACGGATTCCGGCCGCACGGTCTACGGCGGCGGCGGCATCACTCCTGATGAGGCGATTGAGAACTACAAGACGAATCGCTTTCAGGACTCGCTCCTGCAGAATCTGGCATTCTTCAAATTTACGCAGCATTACATGGCGACTCATGGTTCCATCAGCAAAGACTTCGTGGTCGACGATGCTGTTCTCCAGGACTTCAAAAACTTCCTGAAGTCGCAGAATATCGACTACACGGATCAGGACATCGCTGGTGTAGCAGACTGGGTGAAGGAGAGCATTAAGAGCGATCTGTTCACCACGCAGTTTGGGCAACTGGAGGGCCTGAAGGTACGGGCTGAGTGGGATCCTCAGATCGCAAAGGCTATTACCTATCTGCCGGAGGCGGAGAGCCTGCAGGAGCATCTGAAGCTGGCACAGAAGACCAATCCAGCGCGTAACTAGGCGGAGGACACGGAGGACGCCCGCGTCGCAACAGCGATGCGGGCGTTTTCTACGTTTGGATAGAATTAGTCGCGAAGATCAGGGGGAAATGCCGGATGAAAGTTCCTCTCCTATACGCCCTTCTCTTAGAGGCCTGCCTGGTTCTGCCAGCAGCGGGGCCAGGTTTTGCGCAAGGCCTGCTGGAGATTCAGGGCACCGCGACCTATCGCGAGCGCATGGCCCTCCCCCCGGACGCCGTGTTCGAGGCGGCACTCGAAGATGTTTCGCGGGTCGATGCTTCCGGGGAGACGGTAGGACAGACTCGAACCGAGCAGCCCGGCAATCCTCCGTTCCGCTTCAGCATCCAGTACGATCCCGTGCAGATTCAC